>CAYTEX010000008.1:0-15399 GCA_964437015.1 uncultured Clostridium sp.
CACCCCATATTAATATTCCAATTATGATTCCAAAAGTTATTATAAATACAATAATAGAGCTAATTCTTCTTGAAAGTTTAAATTTTTTCATTAACATTCTAATTAAAGGCTCAATTAATAAAGAAATAATAAAGGCAAATAAAAAAGGCATGTAAAAAAAAGCTAATTTCACCGAAACCCAAATTCCAATAATTGCAAATATAATAATTGATAATTTTTTTATAATACTTGTCCAATATGTAAACTCTTTTGACATTGCTTTATCCTTTCTTAATTCCTTATAATAAATATTTTTACCCAATTAGCTAATTAGTATTCTTTAATTTTTGATGTTGGAGGTAGGATATACTCAATTCTCAACCCTTATTTCATTAAACACATTTGCTAAATATTTCATGCTATTTAATGCTTGATCTAAGGTATTTCCCGTTGCTCCAACTTCAATTATACAAGCTGCTTTTCCCAGATGTTGATTATATCTAGAATTTCTTAGTATTATAGGTTTAAATAATCCTGGATACATTTCATTTGCTTTTTCTTGAATCTTAATTGCAAACTTCAAATTACTATTCCAATTTGGATGTGTTAAACCTCCCCCATTTGTTCCTATTACAAACATTATTTGAGCACAATAATCATCTCCAATTTTTACTGTCGGAGCATATGCTTCATTGCTTCCAATAGCATCTCTATGTAAGTCTATAATTATATCTGAATCAAAATTTTTTAAAACTCCTTGAACTGTCGAAAGTGACCTTGTATAAGAGCCTGTATATGCAGGATAATCATGATATGTTTTATCATGATTAATATTATATCCTAAACTAGTCAAATAATTTTCAAGTTCATCTCCAACTCTTGCTACAGAATAGTTTAAATCTGTTGTTCTATATGTTCCGAGTTGGTTCATATGAATAGTTTTCACTTTGTGTATAGCTCTCACAAGTATGTGTATGAAAAATTAAAATATTACTAATATTTATGTCTAGGTCGTTTGGATTTAAAATGTCATCTGTAAGCTCAAACTCTGTTTCATTTTTTATTTTTACTCCATTATATTCTCTATCGTATCTATCTGCTAGAGGTTGTGATGTTACAACTTCTGTAGCTAATTTTGAATCTATTATAACCTCTTTTTTTTCAGTTGCTTCTGTTTTTTCTAATTCAACATTTTTAGTGTCATTTTCGGCGACTGCTTTTTCTTCTAGTATATCCTCATTCTCACTAACTTCTAAAGAAAATATATTTGCTCCTTGTTCAAGAATAGAAGAAATTTCCAATAATTCTTTATTTCTTTCAGTTCCTATTATTTTTTCATCTGTTTGGATATTTTTTTCATTCGAGATGTTCTTTATAATATTGCTTTGTTGTCCAATTCCTTTTTTTATAAAATTAATGGAATTAAATTTTAATGAATTAATAGAAAGTTTAAAATTTTTAATCATAAAATTTGAAAAGACATAGATTAAAATTAAGATAATTCCAATTTTAACTATGTCTTTTAATTTAATTATTGTAACATTGAACATATATCTTACTCCCTTATTTAAAATATATATTCAAAATTTTAAAAAATATACCAAAAATCTCCGGTACGTATGTCTTAAATTTTTCTTGGTTTTAATTCTAGATAAATCGGTCTTTCATTTCCTATCATTGTTGACTTTCCATGACCCGGATAAACTATTGTATCTTCTGGTAAAGTTAAAAGCTTTTTTGTTATAGAATCCATTATTTGATTAAAATCTGATGTAGGCAAATCTGTTCTCCCCCATGTTCCTCTAAATAATGTATCTCCTGAAAATAGAAGTTTTTGATCTTCTTGATATAAAGATGCTCCACCTTTAGTATGTCCAGGTGTATGAAGTACTTTAAATCCTATTTCTCCTATATGCAGTATGTCTCCATCATCAATTCTAGAATCCGCTTCTAGTTCAATTTCCGGAAAGCCATCTAAAAATTCTGTTAAATTTATTTTAGGATCATTTAATCCATCAGCATCATCTCTGTGGATTAAAACTTTTCCACCTATCCTATTTTTTAATTCTGCAACTCCACCTATATGGTCACCATGGCAATGCGTTAAAAAAATGTATTTTAATTCTCCATGTAAAATATTTATCATTTCAATAATTCTATCTACATCGCCAGCAGGATCTACAACAATTGTTTCCTTAGATTTTGGGTCAAAAACTATATAACAATTTGTATCATCACCTATCCAAGTAGAAATTTTTAATCTCTTTAGTATCATAGTTATTACCTCTTTTCTTGAATGTCGAGGTGGGATGTAAGATTTCTCACCTCTCAATTCTTATTACAAAAATTAAATCATTTTCCTTCTAACATCATATACACTATCTACCTTTCTAATACCTTTAAGAACACCATTAAGTTCATCAAGATTTTTTGTTTCTAAAGTAATATAAATTATTGCAATTCTATCTTTCCCAGTTTTTGTGTTAACAGCAAGAATGTTAACTTTTGAATTTGCTATAGCTTTTAATATATCTGAAAGTAATCCTATTCTATCATTTGCTTCAATTTCTATATCTACATTATAAGAAGCTTTTTCTTCATTTTCCCAGTAAACATCTATAATTCTATTTTCTTCTTTTATAAGCTCTTTAACATTAACACAATCCTTTCTGTGAACAGAAACTCCTCTTCCTTTTGTAATATATCCTATTATTTCATCACCAGGAAGTGGATTACAACATCTTGAAAATCGTACAAGGCAATTATCTATTCCTTTTACTATAACACCATTATTTGAGCTTTTATTTTTTTTGTTACTTCTTTCTTTTGAAAGTTCTTCTAACTTTTCCTCTAAATCTTCTTCAGGATTTTCCTTTCTATATTCAATAAGCATCCTAGCTATTACTTTTGTTGCTGTATTTGCTCCAAAACCAACTGCTAAATACATTTCATCTAAATCTTTATATCTATATCTATTTAGCATGGCATTGATATACTCTGTTTTAAATAGTTTTTCATAAGAAAGCCCTACTCTTTTTATTTCTTTTTCTATAAGCTCTTTTCCTTTTTCTATATTTTCGGACTTTTTCTCTTTCTTAAACCAACTATTTATTTTATTTCTTGCAGAAGTACTTTTTACAAATTTAAGCCAATCTAGACTTGGACCTTTTGAATTTTCCGATGTAATGATTTCTACAATATCACCGCTTTTTAATTCTGTAATAATAGGCATCATTTTACTATTTATTTTGCAACCAGTCATATGATTTCCTATTTCAGCGTGTATTATATATGCAAAATCAATAGGTGTAGCTCCTTTTGGCAATACTTTAATAGCTCCTTTTGGAGTAAATACATATACTTCATCTTCAAAAAGTTCTGTCTTTAGATTGTTTAAAAACTGTTCCGGATCCTGCATTTCTTGTTGCCATTCTAGTGATTCACGTAACCAAGCAAGTTTATCTTCCGTAACAACTACATTTTTCTTTCCTCTTCCTAAAAAATTTGCTTCTTTATATGCCCAATGTGCTGCAATACCAAATTCTGCAACTTTATGCATATCCCAAGTTCGAATTTGCACTTCAAAAGGTGTTCCTTTTTCTCCAAGTAATGTTGTATGAATAGATTGATACATATTAGGCTTTGGAACAGCAATATAATCTTTAAATCTTCCAGGCATAGGATTATACATTTCATGAACCACACCTAAAGCTGCGTAACAGTCTTTAACTGAATTGACTATTATTCTCATTGCAAATAGGTCATATATTTGATCAATTGTTGAATTATCTCTTTTCATTTTTCTATATATAGAATATAAATGCTTTGCACGACCTGTAACTTCTGCGTCAATTCTTTGTTTTTTTAGTTGAACTCTAATGTCTTCCATTATTTTCTCAATAAATTTTAATCTTTCATCTTTTTTCTTATTTATGCTTTCAACTAATTCATGAAATTCATCTGGATATAGATATTTAAATCCTAAATCCTCTAGTTCAGCTTTAATTGAATATAATCCCAATCGATTTGCAAGAGGCGCATATAGTTCTAAAGTTTCCTTTGCGTTTGCAATTTGTCTTTCTCTTTTTATATATTTTAAAGTTCTCATATTATGAAGTCTATCCGCAAGTTTTATAAGAATTACTCTAATATCTTTTCCCATTGCTAGAAACATTCTTCTATAATTTTCAACTTGAGTCTCTTCTATGGTTGCAAATTGGATGTTTCCAAGTTTTGTAACACCTTGAACCATATCTGCTATTTCTAACCCAAAGTTTTGTACAATATCTTCATGAGTTGTGTCCGTATCTTCAACAACATCATGTAAAAGAGCGGCACATATAGTAGAATCATCTAATCCAATCTCTGCTAAAATATATGCTACATTTATAGGATGAATAATATAAGGTTCTCCAGAACCTCTTTTTTGATATTTATGCTTTTCATTTGCATAATTAAAAGCTTTCATAATTAACTTGGTATCCACTCTACGTGATGTTTCTTTTTTCTTGGTTATTACATCATATATTGTTAAATTTTTTTCTTCAGACATAAATTTTCCCCCTAATCAACGGTTTTCATTAAATCCTTTAGATTTATTTGAATTGATTCTATTCCATTAAAAGAATTTATTTCTAAATTTCCTGCAATATCTATTTTATCACCTATTTTATACTCATTGACAAAATTTCCTAAATTAAAACCAATTGCATTAATGTATGTGTTTTTACTGCTTTTTAATGTTAGTTTCAAGTGTTTGCCCTCTGATAAGCTTCTGATCGAATCAATCTTTAAGCCTTTAAAAGCAAATATTGGCATTTCATTTGCCTCTCCATAAGGTTCAAGTAAGCTCAAATTTTCTACTATTTCTTTGTTTATTTCATCTATAACTAAAACTTCATCTATATTAATAATTGGACATAATTCAGAAAGCTTTGCCTTTTGGGCTAATTTATAAAATTCTTTTTTAAATTTTGGTAGATTCTCTTTGCTAACAGAGACTCCAACTGCCATAGTATGTCCTCCAAATCCAGAAATGAATTCTTTACATTTCATTAGAGCTTCATGTAAATCAAATCCTTTTATACTTCTTCCGTGAACCTTTTCCAACTTCATTATCGTTATTAAACCCAATTAGTATAGATGGTCTATAGTACTTGTCTGTAATTTTAGAAGATACAATTCCAATAACTCCTGTATGCCAGTTTTCTCCGCAAAGAACAAAAGCATCCTGGTGTTCAAGTTCTTTCTGTTCAATTTGATTTATAGCTTCTTCATAAATCTTCTTTTCTTCTGCTTGTCGTTTTATATTATAACTTTGCATTTGATCAACTAAATTATGCGCTTCCTCTAAACTATCACATAAAAAAAGCTTAATTGCAACTTCTGCATTCCCCATTCGACCACAAGCATTTATTCTTGGAGCCACTCCAAATGCAATAGCTGTAGAATCTATTTTATTATATCCTATTGATTTTAATAATACTTTCAGTCCTAAATTTTTAGTACATGAAACTAGTTTTAATCCTAATTTAGTAATAACTCTGTTTTCATCTACTAGTGGTACAATATCTGATATAGTTCCAATACAAACAATATCTAAATATTTTAAATATTCTTTTTCATCTAATTGTAGCTTTTGGCTTAAAGCCTGACATACTTTAAAAGCAACTCCTGCTCCACATAGTTCTGTAAAAGGATATTTATTATCTTTTCTTTTACAATCTATTATTGCTATAGCTTTACTTGGCAGATTCTCTCCAGGCTCATGATGATCTGTAATTATTGTATCTATTCCAAAACTTTTTGCAAGTTCTATTTCTTCAACTGCAGTTATACCACAATCAACTGTAATAATAAGAGTATATTTTTCTTTTGCTATTTTTTCTATAGCAGTTTTATTTAATCCATATCCTTCTTTTAATCTATTTGGAATATAGTAGTCACATTCTAATCCTCGTTCTTTAAGAAAGCATTTTAATATTGTCGTACTTGTAATTCCATCTACATCATAATCTCCGTAAATTATTGTTTTTTCCTTATTTTTTATTGCTGTTAGTATTCTTCTAACTGCTTTTTTCATATCTGGCATCTCATATGGGTCATAAAAATCATTTCTTGTTGGTTTTAAAAATATTTTTGCTTTTTCCTCTGTTATGCCTCTATTAACCATTATATTTGAAAGCAATTTACTTATTTTGAATTTTTCTTTTAATTTTTTTACTTCATCTTCGTCTCTTTTTTGATTAAAATACTGCCATTTCTTTGCCATTAACATTCCTCTTTTCTATTTTCAAATTGTACTACAACCAAAAAAAAATATCAAGAGAAAGATTGGATTATATCCAAAAATTGTTACAGTTCGCAACTCGCTATATTTAATATAGCGGATAAAATATATTAATTTTCTCAAAAATGCTCGTTCAAGCTAATTTTCGAAGAACTTCTACAAAAATTTTTTGGCACCCTTTCACTTAGCCCTCACTAACGTTCGGCGCGAACATTTTCCAAAAAACTTTTAAGAAGTTCTAACTCAATTACTTTCAATGCGCCTTTTTTCATAAATTAATATATTTTATCCAAAATTAGTATATCTGATGGACTGTAGCAACAAATTGCAAATCATTTAGATCGTAACTTTATTTTTTTGTTAGCATAATATAGTGTATAAGTTTTGCTCTTTTAGTAGATAATATATTTTGAATTTTGCATCTTATAAAAATACAAGAAAGGATTTTTGTCACATGAAAACAATTTGTATAAAAACAAATAATGAAAATGTAATAAATTATCTACTAGAAAACCTTGAAAATCTCAATCTAAAAGATGTTTATTTTTCATGCAAAAATTTTAAAGTTTTTAAAAATTTTTTTATACACTATAAAGGGCAAAATCTTGACCTTTTTTTATGTGATATTTCAGATGTTCTTGCTTCTCTAGTGTTGGATTTTTACGAAGATGTTATCGCTAAGAACATAATTTCGAATGAGTATTTTTACTTTAATTCTATTGAAAAAAAAGATATTTTTCTAAAATTTCTAAACATTCGTAATAATGATATAGGATTTTTTTCTATAAAAGAAAAAGCATTATTTAATATTTTTTATAATTTTTTGAATTCTTCTAATAAATTGTATTTAAAAGGATTTATAACATTCAGACTTCACAATTATGTAAAGGAATTACAGTCTCAAATAGATTCAGCTGTTAATCAATATTTGATAGAAAAAGAATATTATGAATTTGTTTCTTTGTTAAAATTGTATATTAATACCGAGCCTTGCCAAATAGAATTTGTTCACTTAATTTATAAAGATAATTCTCCAATTTTACTTGATAAAAATAAAAATATTATTAAGGTTGACTCAAATATTTTAAATGCAAAATATTTGTCTGATATAAGTTTTTCGAATTCTGATATTGCTCTTAACACACTCCTCAACATACTTCCTCAAAAAATATATATTCATTTAATTGATAAAGAAGCGGATGAATTTATAACTACTTTAAAATTAATTTTTGAAAATAGAGTTATTATATGTACAGATTGCAATATTTGTAGAATTTACAGGGCAAAGAAAAAAATAAAATTTTAAAAAGAATCAACCAAAAACTTGGTTGGTTCTTTTTTTATTCCTATACTAATACATTTAACTATGAAAAAATTCAAAGTATTTTTACTAAATTCATTAATAATGGTTACAAGTTCTTTTGTTTTGCAAATAATAAGACTTGTATTTAATATATATGTATCAAATCAAATTAGTCGTGAAGCTCTTGGAGTATTTCAGTTAATAATGACAACCTATATGTTTGGTATAACTCTTTCAGCTTCTCGGAATAAATATTACATCAACTCGTATTATTTCAGAAGAAATGGCTTTTGGAAATGATTATGGAATAAAAAAATCAATAAAAAAATGTATTTATGTTAGTTTAATTTTTGGAACACTTGCAGGTCTTACATTTTGTATATGCTCTAATTTTATAGTTAAAATATGCTTTCATAATAAAGTAAGCAAAGTTATTGTCTACCTAATTGCTGTCGCACTTCCAATGATTTCAACCTCTAGCTCCATCTCTGGCTATTTTACAGCTGTTAGAAGAGTTTATAAATCTGTTATTGCAAACTTTTTAGAATATGTTGCTAAAATCATAATTACTATTTTTCTTTTAAAAAAATATATACCTTTAGGAAATATTGAAGGAATATGTTTTGCTCTAATATTAGGTGATGTGCTTTCAGAAGTATGTTCTTTTGCATATAATATTTTTGTTTTTGTATTTGATATAAATTTACATCTTGGTAATAGTTTTAAAAATAGGAATTCTTATTTATATAGAATTTTTAGAATTTTATTACCAATTGCTTTGACATCATATATACGTTCTGGTTTATCTACTTTAAAGCAATTAATAATTCCATCAAGTTTAAAAAAGAATGGTTTAAATTTCGAAAAAGCTTTAGCAGATTATGGTACAATTACAGGAATGGCAATGCCTATTGTAATGTTTCCAGCTACTTTTTTGTATGCAACCTCTGGTCTTTTAATTCCTGAACTTTCAAGATATTATGTAAAAAAGGACTATATAAAAATAAAAAAATACTCCCAAAAATTAATAATCCGGAGCATTTTTCTTTGCGATTTTATTAAGTTTAATTTTCCTTGTATTTGGAAATGATTTAGCACAAATAATTTATAAAGATATTTCAATAGGTTATTATATAAAGATATTTGCTCTACTTATTCCGTTTATATATGTAGATATTATTGTTGATAGCATTTTAAAAGGACTTGATGCACAAGTATCTGTATTGTATATAAATATACTTGATTTATTACTTAGTATAAGCTTTATATTTTTCTTTGTGCCAAAATTTGGAATAATAGGTTTTATTGCTTCTATATTTGCTAGTGAAATATTAAATTTTACATTAAGCTTGAAAAAACTATTTGAGATTGAAAAATCCAAAAAATAGGAACCATTTATATCTTTTTAATAAAAAGAATATATATTAAATTGAAATCCCGCGTAAGCCGAACAAACGAGGCCTCGCCGAGTGCGATTGGAGAAATCGACATCGTAGCTGAATTTTTCGTAAGAAAAATTGCAGGTACATAAGAGATTTCGACACCAAGGGATTGAAATTTAATATATATTCTTTTTTTAATTACTATAATTACAAATTTTTTCTCCTTAACTGTCCACATGCTGCATCTATGTCAGATCCAAGCTCTCTTCTTATTGTTGCAACAATTCCGTGGGCATTTAGGTAGTCTCTAAATTTTATAATATTTTCATTTGAGCTTTTATCAAAAGCTCCATTTTCTATTTTATTTATTGGAATTAAATTAACATGACAAAGCATTCCTTTTAACAACTTTACAAGTTCTTTAGCATCGTCTAAATTATCATTATTATCTTTTGCTAAAGCATATTCAAAAGATATTCTTCTATTAGTTTTTGCAATATAATCTTTACAAGCCTGAATTAATTCTTCTATTTTATATCTATTGTTTACTGGCATCATTTTTGATCTTTTTTCATTATTGGTTGCATGTAGAGAAATAGATAATGTACATTGAATATTTTCATCAGCTAGTCTGTAAATATATGGAACTAAACCTGATGTAGAAACACTAAAGTGTCTTGCACCAATATTTATTCCTTTAGGATTATTTATAATTCTAATAGAATTAACGACATTATCATAATTGTCTAATGGTTCTCCTATTCCCATATATACAACATTTGATATTTTTATATTTTGGTCTCTTTCAACAGCCAAAAGTTCTTCCACAATCTCCCCAGAACTTAAATTTCTTGCAAATGGGATTCCAGTAGATGCACAAAACTTACATCCCATTTTACACCCTATTTGTGTAGATACACATAAACTATATCCATGGTGATATTTCATTAAAACAGTTTCAATTGCATTTCCATCTAATACATCAAATAAATATTTAATAGTTCCATCTGAGCTTTCTTGTTTTCTTAAAATATTGAATATGCATAATGTATATTTTTGCTTTAATTTTTCTCTTAATTCTATAGATAAATTGGTCATTTCATCAAAACTTCTTACATTTTCTGAATAAATCCATTTAAATATTTGCTCCGCTCTAAATGGCTTCTCTCCCATATTTATTAACTCTTGTTTTAATTCTTCTAAATTATAGTCTTTTATATTTTTCAATTTAATTGCTCCTATGACATAATATTTAAAGACTATTATATTATAATTTTTCATAAAAATCAACTTGACATATATCAAAAAAAAATATATTATCTTATTAAATATATTTATAGGAGGATTTTTTATAATGAAGAACTTAAAAAGATTTTTTACACTTTTTTTGATTTTTACAATAATATTTAGTATTTACAATTTTTCAAGAGCTGAAAATATTACAGAAGAAAACATAGATC
Source organism: uncultured Clostridium sp. (assembly GCA_964437015.1). Classification (GTDB taxonomy): domain Bacteria; phylum Bacillota; class Clostridia; order TANB77; family CAG-508; genus CAG-269. The sequence continues at coordinate 10,414 of CAYTEX010000008.1, forward strand.
TTCTAGGTATTGATGCATCAATTAATGATTTGGTTTCTGGAAGAATTACAGAAGATGACATTTCTGAAATTGTAGAAGATGATATATCAAAAGATGGAAATTACTTTGAAACCACTAAAGAACCAATTACATTAACTTCTGATATCGATGGAGATGTTTTTATTGTTTGTGGTGATAAGGCTACAATCAGCTCAAATATTAATGGTAATGTTTTTATTTGTGCTAGAGAAGTAGAAATAACAGAAAATGCAAAAATTTCATCATCTTTATTTTGCGCAGCACAAAGTATAAAAATTGATGGAACTGTTAATTTAAATGCGTTTTGCGCTACTCAAGATTTTGTTTTATCAGATGCCTCTCGTATTAATTTGAATTTATTTTTAACCGGAGAAAATATTAACCTAAGTGGTACAATAAATAGAAGTGCCAATATATCAGGTCAAAACATAGAAGTATCTAATAGTTGTTATGTTGCAAGAAACTTAAATTATAGTGCTCCAAATGAAATTAACATTCCTAAAGGAGTTGTTAATGGAAATACTAGATTTTCAAGTCAAGCTGTTAATGTTAATGTAATAACACAAAAAGATAAAATTGTTAGCTTTATTAAATCTACTATTTCATATTTAGTTTTTGCAATTATAATTTTCTTAATATTTAACTGGTTAAAAGCAAAACTTCCTAACGAAGTTAACGACTTAAAATCAAATATTGTAAAATACCTATTATTTGGATTATTTGGATTATTTGTAATTCCTATTTTAAGTGTTATTTTATTATTTATTCCATTTATGGCAAGAGTAGCATTAACTCTAATGGCTCTTTATATGGCTATACTTATTATTGCCTCTGCTATTACAGTTGTCACATTGTCAAAGGTATTTGCTAATAAAATTAAAGATACAATTAAAACAAATGATATTTTAAGAACAATAATATGTATATGTATAATTACAATTGCTTATAGATTATTAAAATTAGTACCAGTTGTAGGCTTTATTACAAACTTTACAGCAATTGTAACTGGTATTGGAATATCTATAAAAAGCATATTGCCCAACGATAAAGATAAAATATAATAATTGTTATACCTGCCCCACTCTTTATGGGGCATTTTGATTAATTAGAAAGGAATAATTAATGAAACAACCAAAGCACAATAAAATTTTAACTGAAGAAATCGAATATTCTAATAATCATATAAAGAGACGTAAAGAAAAAAAAGCAAAAAAGCAAAGAAGTCCAATACAGAGATTTATACTTAAATTATTTCTATTTGCTCTTACTTTATTTATACTTTCATCTACCCTATATCTTGGATTTAAGGGATATGTGTTTAAGAAACTCTCCATAGAAACTTTTAACAATACACCATCTGTTATATATGATTCCAATAAAAAAATACTGTCCAAAATTGGAGCAGAAAGAAATCGAGAAAATATAAATTACGATGAAATTCCTCAAGAGTTAATTAATGCATATATTTCAATCGAAGATAAACGTTACTTTTCTCATCATGGAGTTGATATAAAAAGAACTGCCGGTGCTATTTTTTCATATGTTATACATAGAGGCTCTTCTTCTTTCGGAGGTAGTACAATTACTCAACAACTTGTAAAAAACATAACTGGAGATGATTCTAATACAGCTTCAAGAAAAGTTAGAGAATGGTTCTATGCTTTTATATTAAATTTTTCCTTTTCTAAAGAAAAAATCCTGGAAGCATACTTAAATATAATTTATACAGGTCCAAATATTTATGGAGTAAAAGAAGCTTCTCTATACTATTTTAATAAAGATATTTCAGAATTAACTTTAGAAGAATGTGCTTTTTTAGCAGGATTAACTAATAGTCCAAATTCATATAATCCTTTTTCAGATACTGATAGAACTGAAAGAATAACCAAAAGAACAAAAACTGTTTTAAATCAAATGCTAGAACAAGGTTATATTTCACAAAGTCAATATAATGAGGCTGTAAATTGTGTTGAGAAGGGTCTAAATTTTTCAAAAGGTAATATTGAAGAATACACTAATATCAATTCATATCATACAGATGCTGTAATAAATGAAATAATTACAGATTTACAAGAAAAGTATTTTATCTCAAAAGATTTTGCAACTAACTATTATTACCTAGCAGGTACAAGTATTTATAGTACTGTCAACACCGATATACAAAGTAATCTAGAATCAGAATTAAAAAATTCTAAATATATTTTACATTCAAGCAATGGCTCAGATACTTCTCAAGCTGCAATGGTTGTAATTGACCATTCAAGTCGGAAATGTAGTTGGTTGTGTTGGTGGACTTGGGGACAAAAAAAATTCACGAAGCTTTAACAGAGTTACACAAATGAAACGACAAACTGGTTCTGCAATGAAACCAATAGCAGTTTTAGTACCTGCCATTTCAAAAAAAATTGTAACAAATGTTACTATAATTTCTGATGAACCAACCACTTTTATAGATTATAATAACAAGCAATATACTCCTATTGATTATGATCCATACAGAGGTTCTATCACTTTAAGACAAGCTGTAGAAACATCTCAAAATATACCTTTTGTAAAAATTATGGAAAATTTGACGCCTCAAGTTTCTGTAAGATATTTAAAAAGGATGGGTATAACTTCTTTAAATGATAATGATGTAAATCTTTCATTAGCTCTTGGCGGATTAGATATTGGTATCTCTCCTCTAGAATTTGCAGGAGCATATAATACAATAGCAAATGATGGTATTTATGTTGAACCTACCTTTTATAGTAAGGTTGATTCATACTCTGGTCAACTTTTTATGAATTCAAAACAAAAACGAAGAAGAGTTTTTTCTAAAGATGTAGCATGTGTGCTAAAACAACTTCTTACAGAACCTGTAAAAGGTGAAAAAGGTACTGCAACATATTGCTCCCTTGGTGAAATGGATGTTGCTGCCAAAACTGGAACAACAAATGAAAATTACGATAGATGGCTTTGTGGATTTACTACATATTATACATCAGTTTGTTGGTATGGTTTTGATATCAATGAATCTATAGAATATGATGGTAAAAATCCAGCTGGATTGATTTGGGCATCTGCTATGAAAAAAATCCACTCAAATCTTCCAAATAGCAAATTTGAACTTACAAGTGGTGTGGAAACTGCATTCGTTTGTGAAGACACTGGAAAGCTTGCTACTCCAAATTGTAAAAATAAATACAAAGAGTATTTTCTTTCTGGAACCAAACCAGAACAGTGCACAATACATGCTTCTAAGTAACTACAATTAGACTTATATTAATAATTTATGAAATTCTGATATTGATTGTATGTCACATTCAGGAGAGTAAAATTATTAATATAAGTCTTTTATTATCTTCGGCTCCCACCTATTACATCTTACTTCAGTATTTTAACTTTCAACTTTTCACATCTCACTTTAATCTTCCATACAAAGTTCTAATTTAATATTCATATTCATATTTTTATTTCTACCACATATACATTACACAGAGGTGCTTGATTCAAATGAAAAAGTTTAATTTGTTTGTATTTAGAATTAAAAAAAATTTACTATCTATTATATTTTTACTATTTACAATTTGTCTTATTATATTTTCATCAAATAATGTTCAGGCTACAAAAATGGGCTTAAAGCTTTGGGCGAATTCTGTTGTCCCATCTCTTTATCCCTTTTTTATAGCTGTTGAATTACTTTCATATACAAACATACCTAATCTTATTGGAAAGATTTTCACTCCTATAATGAAACCTCTTTTTAACATTTCTCGGAAGCGGTGCATTTGCGTTAATTATGGGATGGATTAGCGGATATCCTATTGGTGCTAAAATCGCTGTAAATTTTAGAAATAATAATATATGTTCAAAAGAAGATTGTGAAAGATTACTTAGTTTTACAAATAATTCGGGTCCCCTTTTTATTATAGGAATGTGCGGAATCAACTTGTTTGGTAGTTCTATAATTGGATTTTTATTATTAATTACACATATTTTAGGTGCTCTAAGTGTCGGCATTTTATTTAGATTTTGGAAAATTAAATCTAATACCTTTAAAAAATATAAAACATCAAAACAAGAAAACAAGTTACAAAATGTATCATTTTCTAACCTTGGAGAAATTCTAGTAAATAGTATAAAGTCTGCAACAAACACAGTTTTTATGATTGGTGGATTTGTAGTTTTATTTTCTGTGATAATCTCTATATTAAATTCAAGCAAATTAACTACTATAATAGAAATATTTTTCGCACCAATTTGCTCAAAGCTTAATATTCCACCTAAACTTGTAAGTTCACTTTTTACCGGAATATTAGAAATTACAAATGGTATTAATTTGATATCTACTATTAGATTAAAAAATATATCTATTAATATTATTTTAACAAGCTTTTTACTTGGCTTAGGTGGTGTATCTGTACTTCTTCAAGTTTTAAGTATCATATCAAAGTCAGATATATCTATAAAACCATACATACTTGGAAAAATACTGCACGCTTTTTTTTCAGCATTGTATACGTATATTTTGATATATATGTTCCCAATTTTTAATTTTAATTTGGGACCGGGTCCTTTTTTTAAATTTTAATTTGGGACCGGGTCCTAATTTTAAAAAAACAGCACCTCAGAAAGGAATTTTTTATGGAAAAAGATTTTAATGAAAACGTTAATTATAATCCCTACTATGTAAATAATGGATTTGATATGAATGAAATGTATAAAGATTCTATGTTTAACCCAATTGCTCAATATGAGCAAGCATACACCTATTACAAATATTTATGTATGCAAATGGATTATAAAATAAAATGCATCGAATACGAAAATTTATGTAAAGTTTCAAAAAAGGACCGGGTCCTAATTTTACATTTCAATTTGGGACCGGGTCCTAATTTTAAAAAAATAACTAATCCGTATCAAGCATATCATTTTATAAATTTTCGAAGATCCGGAACTTGTCGCCGGTCGTAGAAAATTTATAAA
>CAYTEX010000009.1:0-5581 GCA_964437015.1 uncultured Clostridium sp.
AATATAAATTAACGGATGATGACGTTAGTGAAAATAAAAGAATTGGAGGCTTTGGCTCAACTGATGAAAAATAAAGGAGAACAAATGGATTTAAGTGAATTTATTAAAAAGTTTTGTAAAAATTGTAAAGAAATCTGTGATAAAGGAATAGTAGAAAAAGAAAACTTTATTAGATGTGTAGATAAAAATATTTATATTAATAAAAAATAATTATTAAATCAGGAGAAAATTATATGGTTGATATTTTTAGAAAAGAGATATGCAACTATTGTAAAAATACAGAATGTGAAAAAAATGAATATGATAAAAATGTATTAACTGAAATTAGAATAGATGGAGTAACAATCTACAAATGTATAAATTACAAAAAAAATCCATCTAAAATAATTCCAATAGAGCGACCTTTGCCTGTAACAGCTAAAAAAGATTATATAAAATATCATGAAATATAAAAGGTAGTTTTTTTACTATCTTTTTTTTATTTTAAGGAGGAAAAAATGACTAGAGAAGATTTTATAAAAATTATTCCTAAACCAACCAATGAAGATGTAATACTGTATGATATATCATTAAAAGAATTGATTGATGTTAATGTTCCTGAAGAATACCAAAAATTGTTACCTATTTTTAAAGAAGCAAAAGCCGAAGTTGCAAAATTAAAAGAAGAAATCGATATATATAAAAACAATATCAACCAATTGTTTTTATTTGATCCTTCATGGTCTGAAGAAATTTATTTAGAAAAATTGCAAGATGAAATGAGAACATATTCAACTTGTTATGGAAACATAAAGAAAAAAGAAGATGAAATAAAAATACTACAAAAAAAAATGGATGCAATAAATGATAAAATTATTGTTCAAAAAAGTAAAGAAGAAAAAGAAAATGAAGAAAGAAATATTAACATTAACAAAGAAATCCAAGAAAATAAAATAAATATAAATAAATACAAAGATATTATTGATGTATATAAAAAATCAGCAAAAAAAATAGATGAAGAAATAAAAAACACAAAAGCTGATTTGGAAGTTTTAAAAATATCTAAATTGCAAATTTTTAGAGGACAATATGTATGTTTTTGTTGTGGTAAAAAAATAAAAGAACTTGAAGCAGGGGATATAACCAATAAAATAATAAACAATATACAAAAAAAAGAAACAGAATTACAAGGTCTTCTTGAAGAAAAAAACAAAATAAAAAATACGTTAAATTTTTATAAAGACGAATTATCAAAAGCAAAGATAGAATTAAAAAACAATTTAAACTTTAAACGTAATTTTAAAAACATGTATTTAAAAAAAAGTAATGAAATTTTAAGACTAGAAGCAGCAAAAAATGAATGTTTAGAAAAAATAACAAAAACAAGTGAAGATTTAAAAAACGAGTCTTCTCTTAATTCAAAAAAATTCTTAACACTAAAAAATAATATAGAAAAATATAAAGTTAGTTTAGAGAATCTTAAAAAAATTAAAAACATAAAGTCTCTTGTAGGTTCAAAAATAAGCACTTACAACAGAAAACAAAACAAACTTGAACAAATAAAAGCATTAATTACAAAATATTTATCTTTTTTAAATATATATTATAAAATTTATGAACAAAAAGCAAGTCAATATGCAGGTCCAGAATATAAAATAAAACTTTTTGAAATAAAAAATCTCGATATTATTGAAATTTTAAATATTACATATAACAATATAGAATATTCACAATTATCTAAAAAAGATAAATCAAAGGTAGATAAAAATTTGTTAGAAAAATTTTCTTCAAATTATTGACTTTAAAAAAATAGTATGATATACTACGAGGAGAAAGGAGGAAAAACGAAATGACTAACAATGAAGAAATAAGAGAAAAATTAAGGAAATGCCATATTACTTACAATGATCTTCTTGAATATTTAACTAATTTTTCTCATACTACAAGAATAAGCGAAGAATTGGCACACCCTCTAAAAAAAGAGAGAGAGCAAGAATATTTAGATGCTATTGATAAAATACTGAAAGAAAGAATTAAAATGTTACAAAGTTAGGAGGAAATAAAATGAAGATTACCAAGCTTAAAATTAAGAATTTATATGGTATTGAAGAGTTGGATTTAGACGGAAAATCTATAGAGCTAATTGGAAGCAATGGAGTAGGCAAATCTTCTGTTTTAGATGCAATTAGATTAGCTTTAACTAATAATAGTAAAAGAAAATACATTGTAAAAAAAGGAGAAACAGAAGGCAGCGTTTATGTAGAACTTGATAATGGAATAACTATCGACAGAAAGAAAAGAACAGATAAATCAGATTATAAATCAATTAAAGATGGAACAGGAAATGAAATCAATAGTCCTGAAACATTTTTAAAAGATATATTTACCCCATTACAATTAGAACCAGTAGAGTTTTTATCTATGTCGGAACAAGAACAAAACAGAATCTTATTAAATCTAATAAAATTCGATAAAGATAAAAAAGAATTTATTACAGAAAAATTTGGAGAAGAAATTAATTGGGTAGATTATAGCAATTCAATATTGGAAATACTTAATGAAATACAATCTAAAGAAGGAAAATATTATCAAGCAAGAGAAGAAATAAACAGAAATGCTAGAAATGAACAAGCTATAGTTAATGATATTGCAAAAGATATTCCAGAAGGTTATGACGTAGAAAAATGGAGAAATTATACTCTATCTGACAAATATGAAGAACTTAATAAAAAGAAAGAAACTAATGCAAAAATCGAAAAGTCTATTGCATATATAGAAGATTATAACAATAAAATATCTCAATTAGAAGATAAAGAACATGCAATATTGGTAAATATCAATGCCAACAAATCAGAAGAAAAAGCTAAAATTAATAGTGAAATACAAAAACATGAAAATGAAATAGCTTTATTAAAAAAAGAATTAGAAAATTTAGATAATAAATATTTAGCACAAGAAACACAGGCAAAAAATGAAACTATAGCTGAAAAAGCTAAACTTGATGAAAACATAAAAATAGCAAGAAATTGGGCTGACAATCCTACAATTGCAACGGAATCCTTAGAAAACGAATTAAAGATTGCCGAAGAAATGAAAGGTCATATAAACGAATATGATAGAATGGAAGAAAAACAATCTCATATAGAAACACTTATAGCACAAAGCAAATCATTAACTGATAAAATAGAACTTGCTAGAAATTTACCAGGACAAATACTTAAAGAAGTTGAAATTCCAGTTAAAAACCTTACTGTTGAAAATGGTATTCCTCTTGTAAATGGACTCCCTGTTGGTAATTTAAGCGAAGGAGAGAAACTTCAATTATGCGTTGATGTCACATTGGGAGATGAAAATAATTTAAAACTAATACTTATAGATGGTACTGAAAAATTATCAGAAGAAAACAGAAAGAAACTTTATGAAATATGCAAAGAAAAAGGATTGACTGTGATAGCAACTAGAACAACTAATGACAACATATTAAATATAGTAGAATTATAAGGAGGAAAATATGATTATAATTAGTCAAGATAAAACTACTATAATAAATTTTGACAATGTTGAATTTATAACAAAAAATGATAATAGCCCATATATATATGCTAGAACAAATAAAGCAGAGATAATGATTGGGAAATATGAAACAGAAGAAAGAGCATTAGCAGTATTAGATGATCTTGCTAGGGTTTACGGAGTACAATCAAAAGATATGAATTATCTAAGCAATGCATTTATAATGCCTGAAAAATAAGGAGGAATTTATATGTTATTAACACCAGAAACATATTTTTCGATTGAAGCCGATCGAGAGTATATGAGCGTATCTCAATATAAAAATTTTAAAACATGTGAAGCTAAAGCATTGCATGACTTAGAAGTTCCAGATACTACTTACAAGTCAGCATTTCTTGAAGGACATTTATTTGAAGAACTTGTTGCAGGAGATCCTAAACTATTTATAGCTCAACACCCTGAAATGATTTCAACCAGAGGTTCTACAGCAGGACAGCTAAAGTCAGAATTTCAAAAGGTTGTAAATGCAGCAGAAAAATTTAATAATCAAGTTTTTTTTAGAAACATTATAGATAGATGCGAAAAACAAGTTATTCTTACAGGAGTTATAAATGATGTTCCAGTAAAATGTTGCTTAGATTTATTCGATAGAGAAACATTTTCAATATATGATATTAAATGTATGAAAGATTTTAATGAACAATGGAGTAAAAAAGAAAAAAGGTATATTCCTTGGTATTATGCTTGGGGATATGTACTTCAATTAGCAGTTTATAGAGAAATCGTAAAACAAAACTTTAATAAAGAACCTAAAGAAATAGCTCTTATAGCTGCAACTAAAGAAGAAACTCCTGATATTCAAGCTATAAAATTTGATACCGAATTACTTGATATAGAATTAGAAGATTTTAGACACGATATAAAATTGTATGACGAAATAAAGAAAGGGAGAATAAAAGCTACTCCTTGTAATTGTTGCTCTTATTGTAAGACAATAAAAGAAATTCATGAATTTGAGGAGGTGAAATAAAAAATGTTTAAAATTGGCGATATAGTAAGACCTAAAAAAGGTTTTATAGGACATGATTATTGTTTTAAAGTAATAGAATCCGAAATAAATCCTTTTGATGATAATTTATACAAATTGCAAAGAATTACACAAAAATTAGATCCAAAATATGGTCCAATGTCTGCTCAACTTAATATAATAAATGCAGTAGAATTTCAAGATTGGAAAGAAAATGAAATAGAACTTACAAGTGATGTTAAATTGCGTTATGATATAACTGATATACACATACCTGATTATACAAGTATTGTTTTAGATGAAATGGAAAGAAATTTATTAAAATTAGAAGATAAAGTTAAGGAGGAAAATGAAATGCAAATATTAGATTTATATGAAGAAAGAAAAAGAAAAGCTATTGAAAAAGAATATTTAGAAGCTAAAGAAATGACACGAAAGGATGACGAAATCCAAAAAATAATAATTGAAATGACAAATCAAGTAAATACTATTTTAGAAAATCAAGGCTCAACAGCTGTATATGAATTTAATCCATCATTAGTTACAGTAAAAACACAGGAAAGATTTGAAATGTTAGAAAAAGGGAAAGACAAAGAAATTGAAGAATTACGCTCGACTTTAGACGAAATAAGAGCGTTATTTGAATTAACTGATGATTACAACGAAAGAATAAAAATACTTAAAAACTATGATATATTAGATAAGAAAGGTAAATTAAATGTTTAGTGAAGAAAGATTTATAGCTATAAAAATAACTTTAATAGTAGTCATAATTTTTTTAGCAACAATAGGAATACGATATATTATAGACATAGAAGAATTTGCAGAGCCTATTGAATATTACGAAAATGGTACAAAAATAGATGCTATAAAATATCATAATGAAATATATTTAAAGAAAGGAGAATAACATGGGAATAGGTGTTTTAATTATTCGGTAAATCAGGAAGTGGAAAATCTACATCATTAAGAAACTTCAAATCAGATGAAGTAGGAATTATTAATGTAATAGCTAAACCTTTACCATTTAAAAATGTTAATGGATTAAAAACTGTTGATACA
>CAYTEX010000009.1:5591-15236 GCA_964437015.1 uncultured Clostridium sp.
ATTGAAGGTAGCAAAACTCCGTCAATAGTTATAGATGATGCAGGTTATCTCATCACAAATCAATTTATGAGAAAACATTCAAATGCAGGTGGAGGAAATGCAGTATTTAGCCTTTACAATGATATTGCAGATAGTTTTTGGAATTTAACAGAACAAATTAAAAAATTGCCTAACAATAAAATCGTATATATTTTTATGCATGAAGATAAAAATGATTTTGGAGATATAAAACCAAAAACAATAGGCAAGCTTATAGACGATAAGGTTTGTCTAGAAGGTTTGTTTTCAATAGTTTTAAGAGCTAAAAAAGTAGATAAGAATTATTACTTCTTTACACAAGCGACTGATGGAGATGTAGCGAAATCTCCAATAGGAATGTTTGATGAACTTTATATCGAAAATGATTTAAAAGCAGTAGATGATAAGATCAGAGAATTTTATGGAATAATTAATAAGGGAGATAAATAAAATGATTTTTAATTCAGAAAAAGATTATACAGAAAATGTAGAATTTTCTATAAAAGTTTGGAAAGAAAAAGGTAAAGAAAGTACTCAACAAGAATATTGCTATAGTGAGAAACCTGAACTGTTGACAGGTATTTGTAGCATGATTGAGCGTTTGATTACTATGGGAAAAATAACAATTGAAGATATGGAATATGCATCTAAATTAGTTATGAAAAAATTAAATAAGGAGGAAAATTAATATGATACAAGGATTTAGTGATTATGAAACAACAGAAACAAATGGGTTTGAGCAAAGAGAAAGATTAAAACTAGGAGGACATATTTGTAAAATTTTAGAAACAAGTATTGAACAAATAACTTCTAAAAAGGATGGAAAAGTTTACAACATATTAAAAATGAAATTTGATATTGAAGCTCCTGATGAACAAGCAGGATTTTATCAAAGAAAATTTGTTGAAGAAGCAAAAACAGATGCTTTAAATGCAAAGTGGAAGGGGTATTACAGATTAACAATACCTGAAAATTCTTCTGAAGATTTTGTAAAGAAAAATTGGAAAACTTTCTTAACATCAGTAGAAGAATCTAATCCAGGTGTAAAAATCAACGGTACAGCAGGATTTGATGAAAATATTTTAGTTGGAAAAGTTTTTGGTGGAATTTTTGGTCTTGAAGAATTCACATTGCCAACAGATGGAAGAACAATTACTTTTACTAGAATAAGATTCCCAAGAAGCACAAAAAATATTTTTGAAGCTAAAATTCCTTCTGTAAAATTATTAGATGGAACTTATATGGATTATGATGATTATACAGAAAGTAAAAAAGAAAACAAGGAAGAATCAAAAACTCAAACAACAGAACAAGGAGTTATTAGCTCAGAATCAGATCTCCCATTTTAGGTAAAAAAACGAAGCTCTACGATCGCCGTAGAGCCTTTTTTATTTTCTTTTAATATACTTTCTTAATTGAAAGTAAGAGATATCTCCCCTGTAAAATTAACTGGGGTATTATTATCAACATTTGTAAAAGCACTAGATTTCTTTATGAAAATTGCAATTGCATTTGATGCTCGTTTAGTAACATTAACTGTATAATTACTATCATTTAAGAAATCATAACTTCCAGCATTAGAATTAAGATACCCTTTTATTCCTCTAGCTTCCATTTTCAAAGTATTTATTGTGATTGATGTAATATTATCTAATCTTTTAGGTAAAAACAATGTAATTCCAACTCCTGTTGATCCTGTAGTTATATGTCCACTTAATGATATATAACCTGCTGAATAAGTATCTCCTGATTTGTAAAATATTTCATTTTCTAAATTTCTATCTTTATTTTGTAATAATTCTATATCTGTACTATTTTGATATATCCCATTTTCTATATGATTCATTCTATTTTCATCAACAACAGATACATTATTAACCCACGTATGTTTTTCATAACTCATTTTATTTACCTCCTTCTTATTTCAATTAAATCCTTCATATTGAGAAATAACCTCCTTTTTATATTTTTAAATATCCAATAATATTTAGTGTTGCAGAAACCATTCCAGTCCTAATTGCACAATTGTAAAAGTCTGAATCTTGACCTGTATATGATGGCGCTGCATCTGCACTTTTTATTACAAAATATTCATCGTTTAAAATATAATCTTTTAACTCAATACTAAGTACGTTTTCTAAAATTTGACTATTATTATTAGGTACACTAGGATTAAATCCGTTGCTTCCTAATGCTCCTGGGATTTCTGTCAATTGTTTTTCTCTTCTAAACACTCCTTCAATAGCACTATAATTTTCATACATATTAGTTTTACTTCCTTCATATAATCTTAAATTTCTAGCATAACCCCAATATGTACTATTATTATACCAAACTTTTATAGGGTAATGTTCCACTAATAATTGTGCAGAAAGTATTCTAAAATTATTAGGAATAATTGGATGTATTTCCATATATGTAGCCTGATTTTCGCCTACATCTGCTTCTGCACATTCAAATCCTAATGCATCAAAATTACCTACAGGTTTAGGAAAAAATCCTTTAACATGAGAAACAGTTCCATTAAATTTTAAATTTGCTAATACGCCAAAATCATTTATTGCATAATTTGTAGTATTAGGTATATAAATATTTTTAAGTTTAATAGGATCAATAGTATTCTTTTCTGAAGCATTATTTATACTAGTAATAATTTTATTATATCCAACTAAAGCCCCTGAATTTACATCATTTGTTGCTATTATCGCTTTTCTGAAAATATCAGTACTATCTAATGTAATATTGCTCAACTTTATTGTAGCATCGGATTTATCCCATAAAGAATATGAAAATTCTACAATTCTTAATTCTTCATAAGAAGTTCCTCCTATAATAACATCTTCACCTATTATTGTATTTTCGCTTATCACTACTGATGGTAATATTTTTTGATATCCTACAACTCTAACAATATCGTTTAAATCTATATTTTCTAATTCATATCCTTCTATTTTATACAGCAATGCTAATTTAACATCTAATTCTATAGATGGTCTGCATAGCATCTGTAATTTTCTTTCTCCCCATTTTTTTAATTGTATAGGATTTGTTAAATCAGGATTATTTTCTATTCCCTCTAGCACAGTATTAGTATAAGTATAGTTTTCTAACCATACACTATTAGTATTTACACTTTTTATATTTAATCCATTTTCTCCTAAAGGACACAATTTAGTTATTATTTTATTATTATATGCCTTTTCGAGTGATTGCATATTTTTTTCATATTTAACCTCATAACCATTATAAGGCAAGTATATACTTTCATTTCTATGGTGAACAATTTTGTTTACACTATCAAAAACTAAAATTCCTCCCCATAGTTCTTGTACTTTTAAAATATTATCATATATATCTACTTGGTCTGTTTCTAAATCGAATTTTAAGTAAACAGGATTATCATTCTCATCCTTAACAAGTTCTCCATTTTCATATTCATAAATATCACAAATGCCTACGGTCCATCCAGTTCCATATAAAAGCCCTTCCAATGCATATCCTGAAGATCCTTTAGGATATCTTGTAGTTACTATTGTATCATTGTTTTTTAAGTCTAAGTTTCCATTTGATAAAATTACAACCATAAAAGTATCTATTCTTTCTAGGTTTGTTTCACTATTCCAAGCTCTTACGAATTTTCTACTTAATAATTGTTGCCTTTCATACGCAGTAACTTCTACCGTTTGTTCATCATTTTCCGTAATGTTTTCTTTAAAAGAACCATCAAAGTTAGTAGAAAACATCATTCCATCAACTAAATATAAGTTTTCTGGATCATTTATTTCTTTCCATTTAGGATTCTTTGTATCAATTGTAAATGTAAAAATAGCTTCTGAGTTTTGTTTTTTCTCAATTTTAGGATTTATCAAAGTATCTTCTTCATCATTTTTATTAAATACTGCTAATAATTTTTCATTTTTATCAAACACATAAATTTGATCGTCGTCGCTTTCATCAGAAGTATAGCATAATTTTATTACAGCTGGAGTGCTGTCTGTTAATATTATATGACTAATTCCTTCATATAAAGGTATGTTTTGTAATGTTTCATAAGCTTCTTGTTGTTCAGCAGTAAAAGGTATAACATTTTCCCCAATATGTAATCCTTCACTATCAATATAATCACTTCCACTTAATACTTGCCCTGCTTCAAGTGGAAAAGTGTATGTTCTTTGAGATGTTGAATCTGCATTTTCAACTGTTATATTAATAGATGTTATTTCTTCTTCTGTTCTTAAATTATAACTATTTTCAGTTAACAAACCTTCTAATAATTCTGTTACTAATATATGACCACCATAAATTACAGGGATTGAGCCATTTCCGTTAAAAGAAAGTACCGTCAATCTTGAACCATAAACAATTTTTTCTACATTGTTATCCATTTTTTCCCTCCCTATATTTCTATAATGTTAAATCGTTCCATTCAACTGTTACTTGTTCTTCGTCATCAATTCCCGATATAATTTGTAATGTATTTGTTCCGTTTTGAATTTTAGGGAATTGATGATTATAATATGGCATTTGATTTGTTCTTCTTCCCAATTCATTTATGCTTGTAATTGTCGATCTAGAACTATCAATTATTAATTTAGTGCCTGCTTCAATATTTGAATTAAACTCCATTACATAGCCATTAAATGAAATACTTGGTGATGATGCTGGACCTAAAATAGTAAATTTTGCTCCAACTTCTTTAATTGTATTACTATCTTCAGAATTATTTCCTATTATTTTTTTTGTTGTTATTTCTTTTCCATAAGAATTAGATGATTTTAAAGGTATAGAAAATCTTAATGATTTAGGGTATCTAACTACTGTTAAAGAGCCACTATACTTTACGTTATAAAAAATATTTCTATCTTCTATTCCAAGCCTAATAGTATGATTTTTTATGTTGTTTAAAAAAGCCTTTATTTTGTTTTCTTCAGATATTTTTTGTGTTGCCGTTAAGTTATCCTCTGTATAACATACTATATTAAATAATATCGGTTCATAAGTTGTTGACAAAACGACATCTCCATCTCTGCCCGCTATTTTTACAGTTGAATCCGAAGCTGTTGGCATAGTAGAAATTTCACTTTCAGAGAAATCTATTAAATTTTTTATGTTATAATCAGAGGCAATAAAATAACCATTTTCTGATATATAGCAATCTACATTATTCATTTTCTCATCTCCTCTAATAAAATTATAACATATAAAAAATAATATAGAAATAGTTTTATTTAATGTTTTTTAATAATTTTCTGGAAATACTATTTTTAAAGCATCTTCTACAGAACGAGCGAAACCTGCATAAGCCCCCATAGATTGCATAGCTCTAATAAAATTCTTCTGAAGATCCGAAGCACTTCCGTATAGGAGTTTTTAATTCCAAAAAAAAGGCTTTTCCGCCAGGCTTTACCCCATACAAATCGCTATGCCCTGGCGTTCCTATTTTAATTTCGCTTCCCCACTTAGTGTAAAAATTTCCTACATTGCATCTAAAAACCTTACATCCAGATTTACTTAATGCTATTCTAACTGCATCCTGTATTTTAGTTTCTTCTTTTTTCATTTTTCATATTCTCCTTTACGCAAGTCATAAAGAACTCCTCAAAATTATTATTAAAAAGTTCTTCTACCCAATATTGATTAGTATCTCCCCATCCTATATAGGACCTAGCACCTAAATCTACTTTAAATAAAATTTTTAAATCACCTATTTGAATCCAATCTTCAATTCTATTATAACGAATTATATTTCCTTCATATTTCATTGCTTTATCGAATTTATTTTTACAATATTCTATTGCATAATCAAGCCAATAATTTTTAATATGATGATTACTAAACCAAAATATTATTTCTTTCATTTTTTATCTCCTTTATTTATTTTTTCCAAATGGTATTTTAAATCGTTTAGCGAGAACAAAAGCATAACCATTTTTATACCCTTTATGTTCACACCATTTAACGAGCTCCACCCAGTTCTTACACTCTTTTGCACTCTTATATTCTTTTACTTTATTCGCTATACTGCTTAAATATCTCTGCCTTCTTTCTTCTTTAGCTTCTTCTATTTTCTTTAATTCTATATTTTTAAAGTTTTCTATCTCTATAGGTGTGGTTTCATAAACTGCTCCACAATAAGGACAGACATCTGCTCGTTCAAATGTGCTAAAACAATTTTGACATACACGAATAATAAAGCTTCCATCATTTGCTTCATTATCATATTCTTTTACAGGTTTGTCTAAACTCCATTGACGGTCCATCGTAGGCATCCCGATGACGAAAGACATTCCCGAACCATATCCACCACTAGACTTTTTTTATCTCCATTAGGTCTTAGGCATCTCGTACTAGATTGAATATATAATGTTAAGCTTTGTGTAGCTCTTAATAATAATACACATTCACAGTCTGGAACATCAAATCCGTTCGCCGTATCAAATCCACATTAGTTAATATTTTTATTTTATCATTTCTAAAATCTTCTATTATTTGGTCTCTTTCAGTTTTAGGAGTTGTTCCATCAAAATGTCTTATAGAATATCCATGTTCACTAAATAATTGTTCCATTTTTTTGCTGTATTCTATTGTGGGAGCATATATAATAGTTTTTTTATTATTAGCAATTTTTTTATAATTCTTAATAATATCTCCATATATTTTCTTTGTACTCATAGCTTCATCTAATCCTTGTGCATCATAATCTCCCATTTTCTTTTTAACTTTACTTAAATCCACATCTAGATTTGGAGCATAATAGTTGTATTGTGCTAAATATCCCATTTCTATTAATTGCTTTGCAGTTATTTCTGACACGATCGTTTCAAAAATATCTCCTAATGGTTTACCAGACAGACGAGTTGGAGTGGCTGAAAGTCCTAGTATATAAGCTTGCGGATATTTACTTATTATCTTTAAATAAGTATTGCTTGTGGCGTGCTGACACTCATCATAGATAATTAAATCGGGTATTTCTTCAATTTTATCTAATTTGTTTGCTAATGTTTGTACCATATAAACTCTAATATTATCTTTTGGTATTCCATATCTTTCAAGAGTATTTTCTGCCTGCAAAAGGAGTTCTCTGCGATGCACAATAAACCATACTTTTTTACCTTTATTTATTGAATCTTGCATTATTGATGATGCAATTACTGTCTTTCCTGCTCCGACAGGGAGCTAACATTATTACCCTTTTATATTTTCTAAAAGCTTCTCGTGTTTTATTTTTTAAATTTTCTTGATATGGTCTAAGTTGTATATTCATTCTTTATCTCCTTTAATATTTTATTCCTAGTATATCATAACTTTCTTTAAAATATTTACAAACAAATTCTTTTTGCTTTCCACTTATCAATTCTAATTCTTTTTGTGTTTCGCCTTTCCAACTACCATAAGGACATCCCATACATCCAGTACGTTCAACATAGTCATATATTTTAGGAATTTCTATTTTATATTTTTCATAAATAGCATTTTCAAGTTCTTCAGTCAAATCCCATAATGGAGTGAACTTTCCATTTTTAGAGAAACAACTGGTGTATTGTCTTTTTCTTAAAGCACTTTCTCCACTCCTTACTCCTAAAATTGGTTTCATACCTGTCTTTTTTTCAAAATCATGAGCTGGTTTCTTTTTCATAAAATAGCAACATAGATGGGTTATTTTATGAGCATTGCCACTTTTAACATATTCTCTTGCCTTCTTAGATATTCCACTAAACCCATTAGTATAAGTGCCATCTATCTTTTCTTGAATGGTTTTGCTAGGCTTTTTCCCTTTTCTTAGAGCATTTTGATAATAATATATAAAGAAATCTTGTTCTTTACTAAAACAAGGAATACCGTATTTCTCTTTAATCTCAAAAGGCTTTTTTGTAGGAAGTAATACGATATTAGAATTTTTATAAAAGAATACTATTTAAGTTATTCAGGTGGAAAAGATAGCCATTTGCTGTGTTGGTTTATTAAAGAATATGCTCCAGAGTTTAGCAATATATTAGTGGTCGGAATCAACACATATATGGAACATCCAGAGATAAGGGAAAGAATTTATATTTATTTTATTAAATTTCGAACGCAAGTCTTCTAAATAAAAATCTACATTATCCATTAATCTTTTTCCTCTAAATCTTTAACAATTAAATTTCTAACATAATCGCTAACTGTTTTATATTCACTTTTAGCTTTTTCTTTTATCTGTTCTTTCATTTCTTTAGGTATTAAAATCATCAAATTCTCATCATACATTTTTCGTCCTCCTTATATTAATAATATTATTATATCATAAACATATAATAAGTCAATAAAAAATTGGAGTTTTTTATAAACTCCAATTCCACTTATTTAAACACGCTTTTTAAATTAATTTGTTTACTTCTTTTTGTACTTCTTTATAATTATAGCCTGCTTTCTCTAGAGCTTTCTTTCTTGCTTCTCCGTTTCCCCATTTACCAGCCATTACTTCTTTTGCAATTTCTTTAACTGATTTTTTATTTTTAAGTAATTTATTTACTTCATTTTGTACATCTCTATAATTATATCCAGCTTTTTCTAATTTCTTTTTACGATCTTCTCCACTACCCCATTTTCCATCTATAACTTCTCTTGCTATTTCATTTATAGATTTCTTTTTTGAAGTATTAGTATTGGTGTTTTTTTCTTTTTCATATTTTACATAAGCACATTTTCCCCAATTAGTCCAACCTCTTGTTTTAGCAACTGTTTTTATTATTCTAAATGTTCCGCCACTAACAGTACATTCATAAGTATATTTGCTTCCATCATATACTCCAATATGTCCATCCATCCAAACAAGCAAACCTTTTATATTAGGTATAGATGAGATTTTTCCTTTTTCAGTACATTTATTATACATACCATTTGCTGATAAATCATACTTACTATTATATTTTACATTTCCAAATCCACCGAACAGATAACATTTTATTAATCCAACGCAATCATAAGCATAAGTATATTTTCCTACTGCATTACGAGCATTTTTTCTTCTTTGTTCTGTTCTATAAAACGATGGATATTGTTTTATTTTTGATTCTACTAATGATGAAGTTAATTTTTGACCAAAAGTTCCATATACATAATAATTTGAATGTTTATAACATTTTATTGTATTTTCTAATAAACCTATATTTGTCAACATTTTTTATTCCTCCTCTTCAATAATTTCTACTTCTTGCCCTTCCATTTCTGATTGTTTTAATATCTCTTCTTCTGAGACTTCCATTATATTATCTTCTTCCATATTATTCTCCTTCATTTAAACTTTGTATTTTTTTTAATAAATCATGAACTACATTTGCCCCTCTGCTTATTAATATACCTGTAAATACACTTCCTAATACAGGAATAAACATATTAAGATTTAGTAGTTCAAATAAGTCTATTTTAGTTCCAACAGCTATAATTATGCTTAATATTAAAGCCCCTAATCTATTAACGCTAAATTTTCCATTTTCCCATATCATTCTTAAATTTTCCCATATAGCTTCTGCTAATAAAGCTAAAATAATTAATTGTATCATTATTATTTTTCCTCCTTTACTGGTGGTAATTTCAATGTTTCGTCCACCAAAATATTTACTCCGTGATTTCCTCCTAAAGCTGTATATT
>CAYTEX010000010.1:0-3313 GCA_964437015.1 uncultured Clostridium sp.
TTAATGGAACAACTTTTAAAGTATATCCTAATGGATAAAGTAATCTCATTAATGTGGTGTATTGTGGTGTTCTTACAAAATTTTCAATTTTTGCAATTGATGGCTGAACAATTCCTGTTTTATCACTTAATTCTTGTTGAGTCATATTGGCTTTTTTTCTTGCTTCTATTGTAGCTAAGATAATTTGTTTTTCAAGCTCTATTTCTTCAAGTTCTTCAGGTGTAAAATCCGATTCTATTTCTTTTTTTACATCTTTCCACTTTTTAAAATTATTCATACTATCCACCTCTCTTTTTATAATCTTCCAACAACTTTCTGGCTTTTTCAATTTCTCTTCTTGGTGTTTTTTGTGTTTGCTTCTTAAAAACACTTAATAATATAAACTTATTATTATACCAACTAGAAAATAATATTCTATCCCTTAAAGGTCTTAATTCCCATATTTCTTTATCTATTTTTTTATATATGGCTCTGTAAGTTTTAATCCTTCTTGAGATAACAAATCTATATACATGTATATCTTTTTTAATTTCTGTTTATTTTCTTTATTAAAATTATTTTGTAAATGTTGAATATATTCATAAACCTCACTTTTTCCGTGAATATCTTCGTAAAATTCTATTTCGTACATTTGTTGCTCCTTACTTGCTGTAATTATATTATATCTTAAAAGGTATAATATGTCAACACTAATTATAAATTTGCAATAAGTGTTACAATTATATTATTATTCTTTTAAATATCGTGAAATATATAGAAAAACAATTAAAGTTTATGAAAAAATTTGTAAATCTTTAAAAAAATGATTTTAAATTTTTGCAATACTAAATACTTATTGCATGTAAGTATTTTATTACGAAACAAACGTTATGTCAAGAAAAATCGTTCGTCAAATTTCGACATATTATTATTATTTAATAAATTTTTTTAATTGTAGTCTGTTATGTTTTGAAAGTGGTACAGACTTTCATTATTTTATTAAAGTTATATACTATACCTCAAAGACCTATAATATATTATAGGTCTTTGATACTTGATTAAATTATTTAATAGTAAAAAAAGTGCTATTCTATTTTGGCATCATTACTTTTTTCAATTTGGTGTGGTAAAATCTTTCCGCTGTCCATCTTCCAATTTTATGAAAATGTTCCTTTTTAGTTTATTTTGCTAATTTTCTCCAGTCCAAGTAACTCTGCAACCGCTGAAGTCAGAACCCCATGGAGCACCTGATATAGAGTTTTCTGGTTTGTGTATTATTATTTCTGTTAAACTTGAACAACCATTAAACGCATCGTTTCCTATGCTTGTTACCTTCTTTGGAATTTCTATATTTGTTAAGCTTGAACAATAAAAAAATGCGCTGTCTCCTATGCTTGTTACACTATTTGGTATTTTTATACTGGTTAAGCTTATGCAGGTCGAAAAAACATTATGTCCAATACTTGTTACACTATTTGCTATTTTTATGTCTTTTAATCCTTGAAACCCCAAAAATGCACCGTCTCCTATGCCTGTTATTCCATCACATTTGTTACAACGAGCGCAATTAATGTTATTCCGCTTGTTCCTTTCTTTGATATGTTTTTAGTCTTGTGTTTCTCTGTCATTTTCTTTTTCCTCCCCTTTTTGGAACAGGGGACGGTTCCACGTTCCAATTAGGAAGCGTCCAAGACTACTGTTCCATTTTTATTAAATATTAAAGACCTGTCCCAAAATGCAAAAATTTACAAAAAAGAACCATCCCCAATTGCAAAAAATTAATTCATCGCTTCATATATTCCTTGTGAAATAAAATTAGATATATAATTAATTTCTTCTTTTTTTATATTCCTCCAATTTGATATTCCAGCTTTAATACTCAAATTTCCTATTTTTCCTTTATTTTTATCAAATGCTGAACCGATTTCAATTGAACCATTTGTTATATATATGTCATTAGGAATTAAAGTATCTATAATTCCAACATCTATAGCTATTAGAAATTTGTCTTTTATTTGAGTTTGATATTTAACCAAATCTAGCTTACTACAAATATTATTATTTTCAGTTCCAATGACATTTATTTTACCGTTTATATTTTTTAAATAAGTTCCTACTTTTGGTCCTATACTATCCCATAAAATTTCATTATTTCCAATACATATAAAAGCTAAATTTTTTTTATTTAAATATATTTTTCTCTTTAAAATACTTACATATTCTTCAAATCTCATTTTTAAATCACCTAATTTTATATTTTGTAATTCTATAAATTTTATTATAAAATATAAAATTTATGAAAAAATGTAAAAAAAAGATTTTGTGTGCTATTTAAAGCTCTACAAAATCTTAGTTTTCCAAAATATAAAATTAGTTCAAAAATCGTATGTGATTTATAACAAATTAATACTCTCTAAAAAATATAAACTTTTCACCCTCTGTATTTCCTGCTTTCATCGTAGTTCCCTGGTAAATATCATCTAATGGTATTTCAAAATTTATTGGGCATGAATATTTTTCATTTTTATTATTAATAATATTAATTTTAAATTTAAGTTTACAAGCTATATCTAATGGCGATATTCCTGCACTTTGCAGTATATTTCCATCAAATGATACCTTACTATCTTCACTCAACTTGTAATTTGTTTTTATTCCATAATTTAAATATTCCAAAGTAATTGGATTAGAACAATCTGTAAAAAAAGTAGGTTCATCATAATTTGCCTGTTTATTTTCTTCATTAGTATGAATTATTTTAAAATGAATATCATCCGTTTCTCGAGGCCCTTGTATATTTGGTTTAAGTCCAAATTCAGTTGTTTTTTTGTAATTTAAACTTTTTGTTCCAATATTGGCATTTCCTATTAATTCTATTCCATCTATATATAATTCTTTAATTGTATTTTCTTCTGTAAGTTCTTCATCATTATCTATATAAACTGCAATATCAGTATATTGGTATATACTTAAATTTGAAAGATTTTGTTCTTCACTTTTATCTGTAGCATTTGCACTACTACAAATAACTATTTTTTTTACTTTAAAAATACTTTCTTCGTTATTTGCATATAACTCAACATTGTTTTTTGCAAATTTATTTTTTATAACATGATTTCTAATTATAAATCCATAAGGAATCAAAACTATTATTAAAGTTACAATTAATATAATAGATATCTTCTTACTATTTAATTTTTTCATATACCCCTCTTATCTTAAAGTTTTAGTAACGCAAGACGAAGCTTTTCATTTGTTTTATTTCATTTGTTTTTATTAAAGTCTATTATATAGGTATTGCATATACCCATAAACCTTTTCATACCATCCTTGA
>CAYTEX010000010.1:3339-14961 GCA_964437015.1 uncultured Clostridium sp.
TCTGAAGCATATCTAGTATTAACAGATTGAATTGTAGTACCATTAAAATATGTACCTCTTGCAGTAAGTTCATCTGTAATTTTAGTTCCACTAGAATATAAATATCTTGTTGATAAAGCTTCTGCAACAGTATTTATAGCGTTTTCATAATTTTCAAATGTACTAGCACTATTATATGGGTCACTGTCATAAGCCATATATCCAAATAAATTATTTTTATCTGCTGCTATTCTAGATGTTCCCCATCCACTTTCATGAATTCCTATAGCTGCTATAAATATTCCATTTATTTTATATTTTTGCTCTGCATTGTAAAAATTTTCTGCATTTTGCTCAAATATTTTATTTCTATCTAATGAAATATTAGACAATATGGTTTTATAGTCACTAAGTGTTAGTCCACTTTTATTAGTTAAATCTATATCAATATTTAAATTATTTTTTAACTCAGCAACTCTGTTTTTCTCCGTAATTAAAGGTGTAACTGTCTCTGATGTAATATTAGATGTTTTTAAATATCCTTCTTTATCTTTATACAACACCTTTATCCATTCTTCTCCTGCTTCTTTTAATGTAACATTTAAATATCTTGGAATATTTATTATTGTATTTGAATCTTCTTTTGCTTCTTCTTTTAAATCTTCTGCTTCTAATAAATACATATTATCATCTATATGTACATTATATTTTTTCATAAATTCTGAAGTTCCAACATACATTATCTGTGTTACAACCTCTTCTAATGTTGTGCTTTCAATTATTTCTTCGCCAAGCATTTGATCATTTTCATATTCTTGAAGTGCTGTAACCTGTATTTTTCCATTTTTACCTTCTTGTTTAACTTGTTCCTCATCTTTTGGTAGATTAGGATTATTTTCATATTCTGTTGTAAATAAAACCTCTCTTTTTTCATTTACCATTTTTTTATTTGAATTAGTATTTTCAAGCATTACTTGAACAATATCAACAGCATTTTTATTCTCTTCAAAAGCAACTATTTGTTCAGCATTTTTATACTCATTTGTTGCAAATATTTTATTTTTGAAAAAAGAAATAGATAATCCTATAATTATAATAAATAAAACAAACCATGCAATACTAAATTTTATTATAATTTTTCCTTTTACTTTTCTATACATATAATTTATCTCCCTATGATAAAATACGCCATATATAATATACTACTCTTTTACTTTGCTGTCAATGTAATCATTTACCAATATTTTTAATACTGCAGCAATAGGTACCCCTAAAAACATACCTATAACTCCAAAATATGCTCCACCAATTGTAACTGCAATAATAACAAGAAGTGGACTTATTTTTAAAGAGTCTCCTATTATTTTAGGATTTATAATGTTCGCATCTATTTGTTGCAATATAATAACGACAGCAAGCATAATTAAAGCTTTATAGAATCCTCCTGTAATAAATGTAATAAAAGCTGCTATTACTACTGCAATAATTGCACCAAAATAAGGTATCATGTTGAATAATCCAATAGTAAAACCTAAAAGAGATGCATATTTTACTTTTAAGATATTCATTGCAATTGTAGTTAATATACCTACAACTATTGCATCAATAAATTGACTTGATATAAATTTAAAAAATACTCCATTTGACTTATAGAAATATCTTTGTATGTAGTCACACGTTTTCTCCTTAAATAATGCTTTTGCAAGTCTTCCAAAGAAATTATATATTTCATTTCTTTCAGATAATATATATATTGATACAACAACTGCAACAAACACATCAAAAATTCCTCTTGCAACCCCAACTGCACCTTTTATATATTGAGTTATTTTTTCCATACTAATATATTGTTTTAAATCAAAATTTTGTAGTTCTTTTAATGCATTATATACCTGTTCTGTTTTAAAAATCGAATCATCTGGTAAATTGTTGTACATTCCAATTAATTTCGAATAATAATTTTGTAAATTTAAAATAAGTTCATTAACACTATTTATTAAAACAGGTAAAATAACATTTACAATAACTACAATAATAATTAATACAATAACATATGTTAATAAAATTGAAAATTTTCTTGAGTTTTTTCTTATGAATCTTTTTGAGGATTTTTTAAATAATCTTTCAATTTTACTTTCTGGTATATATAACAAATATGCTATAAGAAGACCTACTAAAAATGGCGATAAAACAGAAATAAATGTTTTTAATCCATTTACTAATGGTCCTATGCTATCTATAGCTTTATATACTATAATTAATAACACTCCAACTGTTATATAAAAAACCCATTTGTGCCAATGGCTTTTTATTTCGTCTTTCATTATTTTTTGCTCCCTTCTCTATTTTATTTTGACTTCTTACTTTATACTTCAATTTCCAATCCAATTGGACAATGATCACTACCCATTACTTCTGAAAAAATTTCCGTTTCCTTAATTTTTTCTTTTATCTCGTTAGAAACTATAAAGTAATCTATTCTCCATCCAATATTTTTTTCTCTAGCATGTCCCATATAAGACCACCAAGTATATGCATCTGTTCTTTCTGGATATAAAAATCTAAAAGAATCTGTAAATCCTGAATTTAAAAGTTCCGTCATTTTTTCTCTTTCTTCATCAGTAAATCCTGCATTTCCCCTATTGGTTTTAGGATTTTTCAAATCTATCTCTTTATGTGCTACATTTAGATCTCCACACATAATTACCGGCTTTTTTTTGCTTAATTCTAATAGGTATTTTCTAATTTCATCTTCCCAAATCTGCCTATAGTCTAATCTTTCAAGCTCTCTTTTAGAATTAGGAGTATATATATCTACCATATAAAAATCTTTAAATTCTAAAGTAATAACTCTTCCTTCTTTATCATGTTCTTCTATTCCAATTCCATAACTAACATTTATTGGCTCTTTTTTTGTAAAAATAGCTGTTCCTGAATATCCTTTCTTTTCAGCGCTATTCCAATATGAAAAATAGTTATTAAAAATTGGCATATTCATTATTTCTTTAATATCTTGATTTTTCTCACTGTCTGCAATTTGCATTTTGGTTTCTTGCAAACAAAATATATCTGCATCTATTTTTGAGAAAAAATCCGCAAAGCCTTTTTTTACACAGGCTCTAATTCCATTTACATTCCATGATACTAATTTCATATATTCCTCGATTCTTTTAGTGACATTGGGACCGGTTCTTTTTGTCCCCAATTTAACCAATAATATTTTACTATAAAATGTACCAAAAAACAAGAGGAATATGAAATTCCTCATTCAAATCAACTCTTTTTGTTTCTCTGTAAAACTAATAAATACTAATTAAAAAAATATTAAAAAAATGTTTTCAAATATTTTCAAATATGATATTATATTTATAATAATTAATGCTTTACAAAGGAGTAATTATGAATTTAAAAGACATAAGAAATTTATTAAATAATTCCAATAACAAATTAGAAGTATTCAGTAACATTGAAATTATGATGCAAAGTCAATTAACACTAAATCAGCTTTTTGAGTTAATTGCTGAATATCTTACAGATAGTGAAAAATTACAATTATTCAATTATCCGCTTTATATAAATGCTAAGCCAAATAATAGAAGATCAATACTTAACCTTATTTCAGATTCAAACATACTATTATCAGCATTATTGAACGAGAAAATAGTTTCTGATATCCAATCTTACTATCTAGAAGATATCATCCAAGAAAAACTAGCCGATTCAGAAAAACTCACACTATTAAATACTCCTGATTGGATTAAATCACATAATATCTCCCTCCCTACAATAAGTAATATTATTGAAGAAATGGAAGATCCAACTAAATATCAAATTCTATCAAATAAAGAACTCGTTATTAATGTATTACACCTAGAAAACTATGTTAAAGATTTAGTTGCCTCTTTAAATGATGAAGATCAAAAAAAGACCTTGATTAAACTATATGATTTTCCAGAATATTCATTACCTGATATAATAAAAACATTTAGTGATAAAAGCAAGTTTAATTTTTTAATTAAAAATCCAAAAAATCGTTTTATACTCCCTATAATTACAACACTTAGCCTAGACTATTTATTTGATTATATAAATAATTATGCACGTTCTGCTTCTATATTACCATATAAAATAACTATGAAGTTAGAACCATCAAAACAGGAACAATTTATTGCTAATATAGATAAACTTATTTTAACAGAAAACGAAAAAAGAGAAATATATGCTACTTTAAAACCAGAAGTAAAGGAAAAAGTAGACACTTCTAAATTGCCTATAAATTTAGTAACTGCTCTTAATATGAAAACCAATCAATATATAGGATATATTATTTTAGACTTAAATTCTGATTTAGAGAATTATAGAGGTTTAGACAGATTATTGCACATAAATCCGACAAGATTTAATAGCGCTGAAAAAACAAAATTTAAACATTTATGTAGCATTTGCCCTAACTTGACTGTTCTTAATACTTTAGATAGTAAACATGACAATGAAGAATTTAAAGTTGAACGTGAATCTACTGCTACTGAATATATAGAAGCTGAAGCATGGATAGAAAGTGTGTTAAGTAAGCTAAAACCAGAATATACAATACCTCAAAAAATTGCAATAATTGATAATGCTATAGGAAAAAAAATCAGTTATAGTCCAGATTTTGATACTGAAATATTTAATGATGAAGACTGTAGAGCTTTATATAAAATTATAAGTTCGGGATATGGTGTATGCAATGGGATAGCAAGAGTCGAGCAATATATGTTTGAAAAAACTGGCATAGATTGTGAAATAGTAGGAAGTGGAAAACATACATTTATAAAACTAAATAATATTGAATTTGAATTAGAAAATGGAGAAAAAGTTGTTGGGACGACAATATTGGATCCAACATGGAATTTATCTGCACACAGGTTTAGCGGAAGACCTCACTGTTTTTGCATAAGTTATGAAGAAGCCAGAAAAGGCGATATAGATTCTAAAGGAATAGACCATAAATGTCATAAAAATGATGATGAATTGAAAGATGCAACATTTTCTTTAGACGTAAAAAGCCTGAGGAAACTATTCAAAAGTGTTGGCTTGGCTGATCATACTGGAGATTTTCCAATAAAATTTTTAATAGATAAATCTCAACAATTACATAAAAGATATGCTAGCAAGCCAGAAAAGAATATAGAAGAACAATTTTCATTACTTTCAAGAGTTTGTCCTGAATTTGCTACATGTCAAGACTCAACTATGGAAATATTAAAACTTATAATTTTTAATAATGAAAATTTTACATTCAACAAATGTATTGTTAATAGAGTTTATAATAGATTTGATGATAATAAAAGACCTGTTATGTATGTATATATTCAATCAGATGAATTAGGTGAAAGATTTTATTACTCTGATAAACAAACAGGTACAATTGTATAATAACCTAAAAGGGATTTTTTATCACAATTTGAATGCTATGAAAAAGATATACAAAATAATAAAGGAATTAGACCATGGGAAGAACTCAATAAAGAAGAAGAAAACAATTTAGAAGAAAATCCAGAAGAAGTTGTTGCTCAAAAAAAGGGGGAAAGAGAATGAAATATATAAAAAAAATTATTCTATTTTTTAAAAATTTATTTCAAAAAGATGTAATAAAAGCACTAGATGTTCCCATACAAAAAACTAATTATAACCCAAAAGATAGTTTTATAAATTCTTTAAAAGTTACTAAAATTAATAAAAAAACTAAAGAAGTTGAAACATTAATATTTGAAGGCGATGGTTTAGGAATTAAAAAGAAAATAACCTATTAAAACCATAATTTATAACTATAATTGCACAAAAGTAGTGGTATTATATACCACTACTTTTTATTTGTTTTTAATTATTTTAATACCATCCTTTTGCTTTAAATGAACTCCATGCATTTGATGGTGAACCATATCTTGATTTTATATAACTTAATCCCCAATTTATTTGAGTTTTGTAGTTTGTTAAGTAGTCTGAACCTGCTGATGCCATTTTACTTGCAGGAAGTGCTTGTGGTATTCCATAAGCTCCTGAGCTTCTGTTTTTATTTGTTACATTCCATCCGCTTTCTTTGTTCCATAGGTTAACTAATGCATTAAAATCTGCATCAGACCAACCATATTCGTAAACTCTTTCTCTTGCATAAGCTTGATATTCTGCTACACTACCAGAAGTTGCAACTCTGGCAGGTGCTTCTGATCTTGAAGAAACAACTACCGATTTTACTTGAACAATTTTATCAACTGGTTCTTCAACAATTTCCTCAGAAATTTGAGTTCTCTCTATTTCTGTTTCATTTTGATATTTAACCTTGTACGTAACTCTTCTTAGTCCTTCTTTTCCTTCTTGAATAACCTGGTTTCTTGTACTTTCTGCTCCATCTGAAACATCTTTTGTTATAGTTTCGAATGGAATAGCTTCTTCAACAACTTCTATTTTTTCTATAACTGTGCTATAAGCTCCTAATAGTGAATCTAGTGTTGCATCAATTCCACTTTCTGAAACTTTAGCTACTTCAACTTCTTGTTCTGATTTTTTTGATATTTTTATACTTTTATTAGATGAAATTTCTTCCTCTTGACTAGGTGAAACTTTTTCATCTTCTTTTATTATTATGTTATTATCTTCTAATATGTCGTTAACATTTGTCTTTGATGTAAGTACTGTCATTTGATACCCATTTGAAAGCTCAATTTTAACACTATTCAAATTTGTTGCAACAGTCATTACTCCAAATCCTGAAAGTAAAACTAAAATCAAGAATGTACATACTAACTTTATTATAGTAAGCTTCTTTTTGTTAATTTTCTGCATAAAACAGATACCTCCTTTAACAACAAATATAATTATACCAAATTTTACGAGATATGTCAAATTTGGAAGGATTTGTAAATTTATTTTCAACCCTTTGTCCCACTTATATTATATGATTCAAGTTTCCGTAATATGACAAAAAATAATCACTATATTTCTATTTTCACATCTTTCCCACTAAACGCAAATATCATTTTACTTATATTTGTGAATCCTCGTTCTTTTAAATTAGCTTCATATTTTTTATCTTCTATTTTTTTGCATTATCTATTGTTTCTTGTATTGTGCTCTCTTTCTCACTTTTAAATACTTTAAACTCCATAATAAAGGCATTTCCTGCTTTTTCTTTAGGTTCTAGCATTAGTCCCCATACATTTGATTCATTATTTTTCTATCTTTTAGGTATTTTAGTATACTCCAAGGATTATATATTCCTTCAATATTTCCTATTTTATTCCCATCATATCATCTTTTTACATCTTTTAAATCTTCTTCTATTTCATAATCTTTTAATACTTTTTCTATTTCTGCTGATGTTATTTCAAAATCTTTAGCAAATTCATCATCTAAAACAGACCCGTAGATCGGCTTGTAATAAAAGATGGAATGAAAACAAAGGTATGAAATGAAATTCATACCTTCTTATTGGATTTGAATATAATTAACCAGCATTTAATTTTGCTTTTAATATTTCAACATCTCTTTGTTTCATTTTTATTTCTTCTTCTAGTAAAGTGCATATCTTTTTTAATGTTTCTTCAGATAGTGTATGCAAATCAATTTGATCTTTTTTGGCTTTCTCATATAATTTCAAAAACTCTTTTTTATTCATTTCAAAGTTTTCTGTATTATTCATCTCTACCAGCTCCTTCTTTGCCAATTAATGCTTCAACTTCTTTTATCTTTTTATTTATTATTGCCTTTTCTGCTTCTACTTTATCCAATTTTGTTCTCAATTTTTTTCTTTCAACTTCTAGTTTAATATCTTTTTCTTTCAAATTATTAAAATAATCTATTATTTTATCTATACTCGTTGTATTTGATGCTGTACTTTCATTTGCTATTTCTTCTGCTGATTGTTCTGTACCTTCAATTGCTGTTGTATTTTCATGTATGTTTGAATCCTCTGTATCTCCATTTAGTACAACTTCCTCATTTTCAGGTTTAATTGCCGTTCCTTCTTCAGATGTTCTTGAAGCTTCTGGTTGCTTTGAAGACATATTATCTGTCAATTGCAAATCACTAAATTGCATTAATTCCTTAATAAAATATTCGTTTAAATATTTTCCTATATCTGATTTTTTAAAGTCTTCTGGATAATATCCTGTATGATCAAATGGAACTCCACCCATAAGTATATTATACGGAATAAATCTTTTCTTTTCTTTATCCCAAACACCCTTAACTGGAGAAACCTCTATCCAAACAGTATCTCCATTTTTATAGTATTCTCCGTTTGAAAGTTGAAACTTTTCTCCATCTTTGCACGAATTTACTACAGCCCTTGTATATAGTTTTCCATTGTATTGATATATATCATTTGATTTTGGTGAAAATTCCTGTCCATATTCATATATTTTACTTGAATCTGTTGTATAACATTTCCCTGAAATAGGAAGAATCTCTATACTTTGAAATTTCGAGTTCAATTCGTTTTGAATTCTCTTTATTGGTGCATTTTGAGCATATAATAATTTACTTTCAATTTCTATAAATCTATCATTAAGTTTTTTCCCTCCACTCACTCCGTTCGTGGAGATTTCATCGATTGATGAGAACGATAAAGCTGGGCGAACTCCCACATAACGTTCATGGACACAGAGGTAACCTAAGTACCATCCGAGTGACCACGCGCGCACTAACATCACTAGTTTTGTCCTTATTCCAATGCCATCCAGTTCTTCCTTTTAATGAATTATCACTATCCATATGTATCGTATCGCTAAAATAACCTCCATTAATAATTGCCCAATCTGTTACTGCTGCTTTATATCCTATTATTTTATATATTTCATCATCGTGTAATAACAATGTTACTTCTTCCATACTAAATCTCCATCCTTAAAATATAAATTCTGACTCATATTTTATCATAAAAAACATTATTTTACAAGCTATTTTCGGGGTTTGTTAACTTTTTATGAAAACTTTTTTTGCTTTCCTTTGTATTTTTTATATGATTATAATAAGCATTTTTTCTAGTATAAACGTATTCATCATCTACTATAACTCTTCCTCTTTACTTTTTTAGAGTTTTAAATGCATTTTTAATCTATGTTTAGATGATACTCTTAATTTTCTTGTTATACTCCTATTTTCATTTAGAATATGTCTGTATCCAAAAGAATCACAATGTTTCCGCACAAAAAAAGCTATAAGAAAACAAGTTCTTATAACTTTATTGTGCAGGTCGTACAAAGTCAGTCCCTTTTTATCTTTTTATTTCTGTGCCATAATAACTATCTCTCAAAATCTGTTTCATTTCCTCAACCAAAGGAACTCTTGGATTTGCTGTTGTACATTGGTCTTCAAATGCTCTATCTGCAAGCATATCAATTTTTGCAATAAATTCATTTTCGTCTAAACCTGCTTCTTTAAATGATTTTGGAATGTTTAATTTTTCGTTTAATTCTTGAATTTTTTTAATTAATGAATTTACTCCTTCTTCAACTGTATCTGCTTTTAATCCTACTTTTTTTGCCAAATTTGCATATTTTTCATCTGCTATAAAATATTCATATTTTGGAAATGATACAAATTTGCTTGGCTTACTACTATTATATTTTATTACATAAGGAAGCAAAATTGCATTTATTCTTCCATGTGGCAAATGGAACTCTGCACCTATTTTATGTGCAAGAGAATGATTTATTCCTAAAAATGCATTTGTAAATGCCATTCCAGCTATCGTACTTGCATTGTGCATTTTTTCACGAGCTATTTTATTATCTCCATGTTCATAAGCTTCAACTAAATATTTTAGAACAAGCTCTACTGCTTTTTCAGCTAGCCCATCTGTATAATCAGATGCCATATTTGAAACATAAGCTTCAATGCTATGTGTCAATACATCCATTCCTGTATCTGCTGTTATTGACTTAGGTAGACTCATTACTAAATCTGGATCTATAATTGCAACATCTGGTGTTAATTCATAATCTGCTAATGGATATTTTTTGTTATTTACTTTGTCTGTTAAAACAGCAAAAGATGTAACTTCTGAACCAGTTCCAGATGTTGTTGGAATAGCAACCATTTTTGCTTTTACTCCAAGTTTTGGAAATTTATAAGTACGTTTTCTTATATCCATAAACTTTAATTTCAAGCCTTCTGGATCTGCATCTGGATGTTCATAAAATAGCCACATTCCCTTTGCTGCATCTATTGCCGATCCCCCACCCAAAGCAATTATTACATTAGGCTTAAAATTATTCATTAATTCTAGTCCTCTATTAACTGTTTCAAAAGATGGATCTGATTCAACATCTGAAAATATTTCACAATGGACATGATGTTCTCTTTTTCTTAAGTGATATATAATTTTGTCAACATAGCCAAATTTAACCATTCCAGGATCTGTAACGATAAATGCTCTTTCTATATCTGGCATTTTTTCTAAATATTTAATTGATCCTGATTCAAAATATATTTTTTCTGGCACCTTAAACCACTGCATATTAACAGTCCTCCTTGCAACTCTTTTTACATTTATTAAGTTAACACTTGAAATATTTGCTGTAGTAGAGTTTCCTCCATATGAACCACAACCAAGTGTTAATGACGGCATATTTGTATTATAAATATCTCCTATACCACCATGAGTTGAAGGTGAATTAACTATTATTCTACCAGCTTTCATTTTTTCAGAAAATTCTAAAATCTTATCTCTATCTTCTGAATGAATTACTGCTGTATGTCCAAGTCCCCCAAATTCTAATAATCTCTCAGCTTTATCTACTGCATCTTCATAGTTTTCAGTTATATAATATGTTAAAACTGGACTTAGTTTTTCTTTAGAAAATGGATATTCAGGACCAATGCCCTCTTCATATACAACTATAACTTTTGTATCTTCAGGTATCTCAAATCCTGCCTCTTTAGCTATACTGTATGGACTTTTTCCAGGAATGTATGATTTTAACTTAAATCCCCATTCCTCGCTCCATTCAAACATTGTATTTTTTAATTTCTCTTTTTCTTCAGGGCTAACAAAATAGCATCCTGCTTCTCTCATTAAGTTTTCAAATTCTTGATAGATTTCTTTTTCTACCAAAACAGCTTGTTCAGAAGCACAAATCATTCCATTATCAAATGCCTTTGACATTACAATGTCATTTACAGAAGTCTTTAATTTCGCTGTTTTTTCAACAATACATGGAACATTTCCAGGGCCAACTCCAAGTGCTGGTTTACCGCATGAATAAGCGGATTTTACCATTCCAGTTCCACCAGTTGCTAAAATTAGGTCTATTCCTGGATGATTCATAAGTATACGAGTAGCAGTAACAGATGGCTCTGGTATCCATAAAATACAGTTCTCTGGAGCTCCTGCTTTTACTGCTGCATCTCTTAAGATTTCTGCAGCTCGTACAGAGCATTTTTGTGCAGATGGATGAAATCCAAATATTATTACATTTCTTGTTTTTGCAGAAATTATTGATTTAAACATTG
Organism: uncultured Clostridium sp.; assembly: GCA_964437015.1. GTDB lineage: Bacteria > Bacillota > Clostridia > TANB77 > CAG-508 > CAG-269. The sequence goes on from CAYTEX010000010.1 coordinate 14,815, forward strand.
TTGTAGATGTTGGGTTAGTAACCGGTGTAACTCCTGCAATAATTCCCACTGGTTCTGCTATTTCTACATAATCATCTTCATCATTCTCATTTATTATTCCAACTGTTTTTTCATGTTTTATACTATGTTATATATATTCTGTTGCAA
>CAYTEX010000011.1:0-1463 GCA_964437015.1 uncultured Clostridium sp.
TACTCAAAGTATATTAATTTCAAAAAAGTGTGACATATGATTGACTAACCTACATTATCGAATCAGATGGTGAAACAACTGTTACAGAATTAGATTTAGAAAATGCTATTGATAAAACTGAAATGGCAAATGTTGAAGCACTTACAACAATAATTAGTGTTGATACAAAGCAAACAACTACAACTTCTGACAATGAAGATGGAGTAGCTACAACTCAAACTGTAGGTCAAGTAGATATTACAGAAAGCTCAGAATATAATTATGAAGATTATGAATACAAATATCAACTTATCAAAATTGATGGTACAGAATCTGAAACTGCAAAACAGTTAAGTGATTTAGTTGATAGTCTTCAAACATCTTATTCTACACTTTCAACCTACAACAAGATTTTAAAAACTAAAGAAATTAGAGATTTATATAATTCACTAAAAGATGAAGCATCAATGACTGATGTTAAGGATTATGTTATATATCAACCTGAGGATTCAAAAGAAGGAGACAAATATTTAGTTTTACTACAACAACTTTCAGGTAAAAGAATAGTTAGAGAAGACATTCAATTTTTAATTTGTACAGAAGGACATCAACAAGAAGTTGTTAAAGAAGTTAAAGAAATTAAAAAAGCGACAGCACTTCCTCGTACATTTGATAGTATTATACTATTAGTTGTTTTAGCAGTTATTACAATTATAGCTATAGCAGTAATATTAAGAATAAAAAAATTAATTAAAAATGAATAATAAGAGTAAACTATTATTTTATAAAATTCTTCTTATTATATTATTAATAGCTTTAATTATAACAATCATATTAATAGTAAATATGGAACACAAGAAGCATATGAAGAAAAGAATGAGGAAATTGTTGAAGTTTTTAGTAGAACTGAAGATAAAATTGATGAAAATGGTATTAGCTTAATTGAATTTGAAGGGTTCAAAGTAATTGGGATAATAAAAATACCAGCCATTGACTTAGAATACCCAATACTAGAGCAAACTACAGATGAAGCTATGAAGGTATCAATAAGCAAATATTGGGGTGGAGATATTAATTCATACGGAAATGTATCACTTGCAGGACATAACAATAAAATTACATTAACGATGTTTGGAAAAAACAAAAACTTAAAAAATGGTGATAGTATTTTCCTTACTGATTTATCTGGAACAACAGTAGAATATGTAATATATGATACTTTTATAACAGATCCAGACGATGTATCAATTTTGCGTACTACAGATGAAAGTGTAAGAGAAATTACACTAATAACATGCACTAATGGTCGAGCAAACAGACTTATAAATAAGGCACGAGAAGTAAAATAAATTTAATAAGGAGGAGAATTTAATGAGTTACAAGGCCAAAAGGATTGTAATAGCAGTAGCAGCGGCAGCAACATTGTTTACAGCAGCAGCAGTTGGTACATACTTTTTTATTAAAGGTAATGAATCAGCAGAAGC
>CAYTEX010000011.1:1473-2402 GCA_964437015.1 uncultured Clostridium sp.
GAACACTGAACATGTAGCAGATCAAAATATTGATTCTAATACAGATACTGGTTCAAACAATCCTGAATCAACTTCAAACGATCAGAGCAATGGTCAAACTACAGGAACCCAAAATAGAACTGTAGATAATGCAGGAACAACTGCAACAAATAATGGCACTACAACAACGAGAACATCAACAAATGATGACGGAACAACTACTAGAACAACTACAAATGCAGATGGAACTACAACAACAATCAGAATGAACACAGATGGTACTACAACTACAACAGTAACTAACCAAGATGGAACAATTGCATCTCAAACAACTGATGCTAATGTTGTAACTGAAATAGAAGAATCAGAAAGATTAGTATCAAAAGACGATTGGGTAGGATGGACACCAGAAGCAGTTCCAGTACCAGTTGTAGCAAGAATTGCAAGTGATTTGAATATTAATAAATATAAGCTTAATATTTTAAAAGAAGTAATTAGCATAGATGCTGATGAAGATGGAAAATATGATTATGGTGAAACAATTACTTATAAAATCACAGTTTCAAATATTGGAAATACAAAATTAGAAGGAATTAAGGTATCAGATAGAATAAATGAAAGAGAAGATATTACTAAAATGTCTCAAGTTGATGAAAATAATACTTTAATTCAAGAAATTGAAAATATTTCAGAGTTTACATTAGATTTAGAAGCAGAAGAAAACGCATATTTTGAATATTCATATACAGTTAAAGAAGAAGACATTTTAGCAGGGGTTGTAGAAAATAGTGCTACAGCAAAAAATAATAAAGTTGAAGAAACAACAACTATTACTACAGAAACTGAAGAAGTAAATGAAGACTACACAGTAACAAAAGTAGCAGATAAGAAAGAAGTAAAAGCAGGAGATGTAGTAACATATACAATAACAGTAACAAATACAGGAAATG
>CAYTEX010000011.1:2502-3747 GCA_964437015.1 uncultured Clostridium sp.
CACAAGATGATATAGATGCACAAAAAGTAATAACAAATACAGTATATGTAGGAGACGAACCAACAACAGAGGATATCACACCAGAACCAGAAAACAAAGACTACACAGTAACAAAAGTAGCAGACAAAAAGACTGTAAAAGCAGGAGATGTAGTAACATATACAATAACAGTAACAAATACAGGAAATGTAACATTAAAAGACTTAGCAGTAAAAGATGAAATGATTAATTTAGATACAACAGTTACAATAGCTGTAGGAGAAACAAAAACATTTACTGGAACATATACAGTAACACAAGATGATATAGATGCACAAAAAGTAATAACAAATACAGTATATGTAGGAGAAGAACCAACAACTGAAGATATCACTCCAGAACCAGAAAACTCAGTAATAATAGTTGAAAAGAAGGCAGACAAAGCAAATAATGTAAAAGTTGGAGAAACAGTAAATTACACAATAACAATTAAAAACGAAGGAAACGTAACAATAAAAGACATAGCCATAACAGATACATTAAAGAAATTAGACAAAGACGGAAATGAAATATCTACAATGGGATTAGATGTATATGAAGATAAAGAATATACAACAAAAGTAACAAACATAGAAAAATTATCAGTAAATGAAACAAAAACATTATATGCAAAATATGAAGTTACACAAGCTGATGTAGATAATCAAGTAAAAATAAGCAATATAGCAACAGCAAAAGACGAACCAAGTAATCCTGCAGAAACAGAAGTTGAAGGAGCAACACCAGGATATAATATTGAAAAAACTGCAACATTAGAAGACACAAGTAAAGACAAAGCTGAAGTTGGAGATTCAATTAAATATATAATAACTGTTGAGAATACAGGAAATGTAACATTACATGACATAGTTATAACTGATACATCGATGAATAAATCAACAACAGTTGAAACTTTAAATGTAAATTCAGGTAAAGTTGTAGCTATCGAGTTTACACATATTGTTGAAGAATCTGATTTTAAAAAGGTTGATGGAAATTTTGTGGTACAAAATATTGTTGTTGCAGAATGTACAGATCCAACAGATGATACAAAAAAATTAACAGACGAAGCGGAAGCTAAAGTTCCTGTAAAAGATAAATATTCATATGTTGTTAATTACTTAGAAAAAGATACTAATAATGTTTTAGCTAATCAAAAAGTAGTTAATGACCAAACATTTGGAGATAAAGTAACAGAAAATGCAATAGACATAGATGGATACGAAA
>CAYTEX010000011.1:3847-11996 GCA_964437015.1 uncultured Clostridium sp.
GGAAATAGAAATAACAACAGGAACAAACGAGCATACATTCTATTATACAAAGAGAGAAGACCTAAGTTACACAGTATACTACAAAGAACAAGGAACAGAAGAAACTCTATCTGAACCTAAAGTAGTAGGAAATCAAACATTTGGAGATAAAGTAACAGAAAATGCAATAGACATAGATGGATACGAAAAAGTAGATCCAACAAGTGCGGAAATAGAAATAACAACAGGAACAAACGAGCATACATTCTATTATACAAAGAGAAATGACTTAAGCTATACAGTTAACTATTTAGAAAAAGAAACAAATGCTATACTAAAAGATGCTAAAACAGTTTCAAATAAAACATTTGGAGAAGTTATCAATTCAGCAGATGAAGTAATAGAGATTATAAATAAAGATAATAAAGATTACGAATATGATTCAGCTGATAAAGCAACATTAACAATAGGTACAGGTGCAAATGTAATTAACTTATATTACGTAAAAGCTAAAGACTTAGAATTAACAAAATCTGCACCAGCAACAGCAAATGTTACAGATACAATAACATATACTATTACAATTACTAATCCAAATAGTAAAGCTAAAAAGACAACTGTAATAGATACATTACCAGATGGAATTACAATTCCAAATGTTGATGAAACAACAGGAAAATTACCAGATGGAAAAGGTATATTAACTGAAGAACAAATTGAGAATGAAGATGGAACAACAAAAACAATTAGAAAAATAACTTGGACAGATCTAGAAGTTGCAACAGGTGATACACAAATTACATTTAATGCTATAGTTGATACAGACATGATTGGTAAAGAAATTACAAATACAGTAAGTCTTTCAAATTATGGAAGTAATCAAGTTGATGTTACTACAAAAATTAATGAAATAAAAGCTGATAAAACTGAAGTAAAACCCGGAGAACAAGGAAAAGATTCTGTAAATATTGTTTTAGTAATGGACTTTTCATATAGTATGAAGGATGATGATACAGACGATAACAAAACTAGATTAGCAGTAGCGAAAGAAGCTGTGACATCATTTATAAAGAAAATATATTATAATGATGAGGAACAAAAGCCAACAGATTCTAAAGCTACAGTATCAGTTATAACATTTAACACACCAGAACCTATTCATGAAAATGAAGTAATATTTGTAACACGAGACCAATTAGTTGATGATTATTATTATGATGGAAATTATGGATATGAACATGTATATTATGATGACAGCAGCAATTTAGACAACAATACCAAAACAATAGCTTTCTATGTTAATGAAAAAACAACAACAGTTCCATATACAGGAACAAATGTGTTAGGAAGTGCCAATAAAGACAATTATAATACTTTAATTAATTTAGTAAATAGCATTACATTTCCAGATGAAAATCCATCATGGCCATTCTATAACCAACGTGGTATGGGAACATATATGTATGGAGGATTAGAACAGGCTGAAACAACTCTTGCAAATACTTCTGCTTCAGATAAGAAGAATGTTGTTATATTCTTATCAGACGGAGATCCAACATATTTAAATCAATACGGTAATGTTATTAGTGGATATGAGTTAAATACAAACAATAATATTATTGATAAAGCAAATGACATTAAATATGATGATGGAAATCTTGTTACTGACTTCTATTCTATAGGATTTGGTAAAGATGCATCAGATACAGAATCAGTTGCATATTCGTTATTATCACAAATGTCATCTGAAGGAAAAGTTTATACTTCTAATAGTGTTAATGGATTAGTTTCAAATTTTGTAAATATCTTAGACGATATTGGAATAAAAGAAGTTGAGACACAACAAGGAAATATTACAATGAATCCTGCAAATGGTTTACTTGTAAGTGAAGAATATCCAATAACAGTAACTTACCATGATACTGAAATAATTAAAATTACAGATATTAATGACTTAGAAGATTATAGCTTTAGCTATGATGAATCAACAAAAACATTAACATGGGATGTTAATGCATGGAATGCATCTGTAACAGATGAAAACGGAAGAACTGAGGTTACAGAAAGTAAAAATGCTGTGATAGCATACTATACACCAAGAACAACTGCAAAAAAAATTATGAGAAAAACAATTTTATCTAGACCTAGTACAACTGATTCAAATGAGGTCGAAACAGTTAAAAAAGATGAAGAAACTATATTAGGTAAAATAGATAAAGTGAAAGAAGAATCTTTATCAAAAGACGCAAATAAAGATGAAGAAGAATTTCTATTAAGAGATGTAGATAAAGAAGATGATGAAATACTATTAGATAAAGAGAATAATTATGAAAAAGAAAATCCTGTAGATGTAGATGCAAACACCGAGAAAACAAAAGAAGAACCTATAGTTGATGACAATGAAAATGGTTTACAAGTAGTAGAAAATGACGAAACTAATAAAGAAAAAGATAAGGACATTATAGATGAAGAAGAAAAGGGTGCTACTGTAGATGAAGATAACATAGAAGAAACCGAAATTTCAAGCGGAGATTCACAACTAAATGAAGATACTGCATTAAAGGATGATTGTTCTTTAAATATAGAGAGTGATTTACAAGATAATAACCAGAATAATCCAATAACATTAGAATAAGATAAAATTACAAGAATAAAAGCGGAAAGAGATAAAAACCTCTTTCCGTTTTTTTATATACTAGGAAAGTCATGAGTGAAACGAATAAGACTTTCCGTGTAGATAATTATGCGGAATTTAAAGTTTCTTAGTGACGAAATGAACTTAGAAACTATTAGTTCTGTTTTTTTGTATAATTTAAGTTTAGAATAAAAAATGACCTGATGCTAGATTTAAGATAATTGTTTTGAAAGTGAATGTAATAAAAATGTAATAATTAATTAATATATTTGTAAAATAAATATGGTATAATAAAAAAGAGAATAAAATTGAGGAGCAATTATGCATGTAAACAAGTATTTTAAAGAATTAAATATTGTGCCAATTTCAGAAGTTGATATAAGAGAAAAATGTGAATTTGCTAATAAAACAGCAATGGTCATAGCAGACAAATTTGCTGATTATAATTTGGATTGTTTAAAGATAGTTGATGTATTACAGCATACAGAAATATATATTTCAAAAACACCTAAAAATTTATCACCTATTAACTATTCATATTTAGATGGAAAAATGTATATTTCAGATAAAATAAAGTTAGATCCTAACAATGAGTTTGTCTTACATGAAGCAATACACAGAATTCAAGAATATAGAAATAAAAAAGATAAACTTCTTCAACTTGGATTATGTGATGTAATGGAAACAAAAATTAGAGGATTAGCACTAAATGAGGCAGCTATTCAGTATATAGTTCAAAGAATATTAAATGGAGAGTCTAAAATAATTGATATTTATGGAATGAAAGTTCCAACATTAAGTAAAAATTACTACCCAATATTAACAAATTTAATTCAACAAATTACATTTCTTATAGGGGAAGATAAGCTTGTAGATAGTACTTTTAATTCTAATAATGAATTTAAATACGAAACGATTGATATGTTAGGTGAAGATACATATAACTCTATAGAAAATAGTTTTGAACAAATATTAGAAGCAAAAAATGGATTAATCAAAAATAAAGAACAAAATACAATTGATAAAAATATTGAATCGATAAAGAAAATTTATATTGATATACAGAATAAAATAATGACATCTTATTTTAATAAAGAGTTCAAAAGGATTAAAAGTATGGAACAACTTAATAGTTTTAGTGCTAAACTAGTCAATTATAAGGACTATATTGGATCAGATGCAGCACAAGCATTATATATTGATTATTTTAAAACTATGCAGGAACAGATCAAGGAAAAAGAACAAAGCTTTATAAATAAGTCATTAATTGTTGTGAAAGAAAATAGATTTGTAAATGTTTTTAATAGAATAAAGAATTTTATCAAAAATCTAGTTTTTCAGAATTAAAAAAGCTCTTGGAAATAACCAATTCCAAGGGCCTTTAAAAAAATATTTTTAATATATGTAAAGCAATTGTGCTTGCAATAACTTTCCAAGTGACTTTTAAAGAATGTAAGCAAACATTTTTAACAGCAACTAATTTATGCTCTTCTTTAATGGTAAGTGCTAAACAATTAGTAGTAGAAGCGTTTTCAACATCAATTTTTTCTGAATCATTATCAGTACTCAATGAATTTAAATTTGTTGTTTCTTCAACATTTTCCACTGCTTTTTTTTCAATACTTGATTCACTTTCAGTATCCATATTCTCAGTAGAATCTTCTTCCAATACACTTTCGTGATTTTCGTTGCTGCATATATCAAGAGATTCACTATCTGCTAATATTTGATTTCTATTTATTATAGTATTATTATCTTTTTCAAAATTTTCCATAGAACTATTCCTTTTCTTAAGTTTAGTCGAATCTATTTTTATTATAGCAAATTATAGAAAAAAGTAAATATTTTTATGAAAAATTTTTGAATCGGCGCTGTTTCAAACGAAAAAATGTCGAAATATGGCTATAAAAAGTGGAGAATAAAAACAAATTTCGACAATTTTTTTAAATATTATGTGATACAATTATGTTAATGAATTAATTCAAAAATAACCACAATCAGTATTTTTTTAATTCTTGACTGAATGTGGTTATTTTTCATATTATAAATACTAAACATTATGTGCTAAAATTAGTATTAAAGATATACCTAAATAAATAAATGCAAATAATGATAATCCAATAATACCTGTTATTAATCCTGCTTTACCAAGTTTACTACCTGTTCTTTTGGCTGATTTTGCTCCAAATATAATAGCTAAAACACCTGTAGGTAATGCAATATACCAAAAGAGTGCTGTAACAATAGATATTATACCCAGAACAAGAGATGCTATGTGCATACCAGAATTATTTAATTCTTTTCCTTCCATAATTAAAATCCTCCTATTTCGATTTAATTTTTATTTCATCAACTAACTCTAAAGTATCAAGATTATTTACTTTTACAGCTGTTTCTGATACTGTATATAAATTGTTATTTATATATAGGCCTCTTAACAATTTTGATGGATTATAAGAATAATATAAAGATTTGTTATCACTCGAAGTTTCATGTGTAATAGTACCTTTAAGTTTAAATCCATCCTGTAAATTTAATTTATATACAAAATAACCTTCTGCTATACGTGGTTTGCTATACGATTTATATGAATTTATAACTGATGAATATGAATCACCTGAAGAACTAACATCAAAATCTTCAGAATAATTATTCACTGGTATTGCAATTAGTTGTTTTTCTTTTGAGAATAATAATGCTTTTGGATTTGTTAATATTGCTGATGTCGTTCTTCTGTCTCCAATTACTGTTTGAGAAAGTTGAATAGGTTGATTTACGTCTGTAACATCAAATAAAGCCATTTTCATTCCTATTATTCTTGATGATGTTGATGTAACTTTACCAGTTGAGTTTCTATTAACAATTTCTTCGGTTTCCATACCAATACCTATTAGGTGATTTTCATCATATGGATGTAAATATGTACTATATCCTGGAATATGTAATTCACCTAATATTTCAGGTTGAGATTCATTACTTAAATCTATTACAAATAGAGGATCCATAGTTCTATAAGTTACGAAATAGGCTTTATTACCCATAAACCTAGAGGAATACATTTTTTCTCCTTGTGCAACATAATTAGATAATCCTATTTGATTTAAGTTTTTATCAAAGATTGCAACTCTTGATCCATTGTTATCATATAAAGCAACCCTTAAATGACCATTTTGTTCATCCAATGAGTATTGATTTATTGTTTTTCCAAGTATCTTATTTTTAGTATTATAAGTTACTGTACCATCTTTTAATATGTCAAATTTATAAATCTTTGTAGTATATCCAGATGTGGTTTCATCGGAATCATAGTCAAATAATCCAAAGATTCCCTTTAATCCAAACATTGTTTTTAGAGGAGGTATATCATTATCTCTTTCGTATTTTTGATTAAGTAAATAAATACTGTTTTCTGATACATAAGCATTTGAAATATCAATTAAATATGAAGATATATTTACATTAGAACTTACATTATCTAAATCTAAAGTTGCAATTATAGTTTGTTTTTTTGTTTGTACATCTTTTAAATATTTAAAATTTTCAAGTGATATTTCTTGTGTGCTATTATTTTCTTTATATGTTCTAATTATTTTGTTATCTTTTTTTCTAAGAGTTCCAGACGATATAATATATAATTCGTTATTTATACATCTTGAAGTGTAATAAGGTTGATACAGTTCATAGCTTTTAGCTAGAGTGGGTTTGGTTTTATTTTCGATATTATATACTTGTACGATTGTATTGCTATTGTATGAATATGAATATGATGAACTAGAATTGCTATTTATATCTGAAATAACAATTAGTTCATTTTTATATAGTATTAAATCCTCTGGAATACTGTTTTCAATGGGACTTATTGTAGATTCTATTTTTATATCTTGAGGATTAACTACATTTGTAATTATAACTTTGTTGTCAGATATAGAATAAATATAATTACCATCTGTTTTAATAATATCTGCTTCATCTACATTTTCAACTTGGATGTTAGTAGTTGAATAATCCTTTGATGAAGATGATCCTGATACACTATCAACAGATGATAATGCCGAATCACCAATAGAGGAAGCGGCTGATTCACTTGTAAATAGAGAAGATGAATCGTTGAAATCTCTTGAAGAGGAAGATGAGTTTTTATAAACCATATCCTCATAAATGTCAGGTAGATCGTCTACCAAAAGACTAAATGGCATAGTAATGGCTTTTATAAAGTAATTGTCTGAATACGAATAGTTGCCTTCATATATTTGTAACAGCTGATCATCAGATTTTATAGTCTTTAAGCCAGGTTTATTAGTATAGAATAGTAAAAATGCAATAAGACAAACAAGTATTATTAAGAGAGAAATAATCGCAATTTTGATTTTTTTTGCCATAAAAAAACCTCCTTTTTTAAATATATAACCATTATAAGGCATTTATAAGAATAAATCAATAAAAAAGTCGAAAATGAGAAAAATGAGCAGAAAACATTAAATGTTTACTACTCATTTTTTTACTTGGTGGGCAACCGGGGAATCGAACCCCGGACCATCAGATTAAGAGTCTGCTGCTCTACCAACTGAGCTAGTCACCCAAGCACAAGTTATAGTATACCTCTTAAGCTTAATTTTGTCAATAGATTAAGCTTAATTTACTTTATTTTTTAAAGGACTTTTTATATTTTAAAGTATAATATAGTTGTTTTATTCTAAATAATCATTTTTTAGAATGATTTTATTTAGAACTTTATAAGTATCTTGTGATAAAAGGTCTTTGCTAATAATTTTACCATCTTGTTTTATTATCTTGTATACATTAACTACAGTACCAGTTGCCCCATTTTGTTTTACTTTCTCAGTTCCAGGATCTATACTTGAATCTTGTTCATATTGCACTTCTGGCTCTGTTGTAGATAATGTTTCTGATTCAATATTTATGGCATATTCAGTATCCTCTTTAATACCTAGGATTTTACAAGTGACAATACCATTTTCAACTTTCATTTCTATTTTTATTGGATAAGACCTAGAATTTTTAAATTTTAAGTCTTTTGATCCATAAGAAACAGTTGCATCTTTTCCTGCTGGAAGATAAGAAGTTAAAAATTGATGGTTATGTCTTTCCATTATTTCTAAATTTGCCATTACAGCAGCATCATATAGTGTTGAAGAAACTTGGCAAATCCCACCACCAATTCCATCAACGACTTGTCCATTTGAATAAATCTTTGCTTCTGTATATCCTTTTTCAATTGTACGAGCGCCAACAGTTTTATTATAAGAAAAGACTTCATCAGGGTAAATGATTTTGCCATTTATTTTTTCTGCGGCAAGCTCTAGATTATTTGTTCTATCTGTATTTGTAATATTGTATTTTGTAGTAAATATTGATAAAGTATCTTGAAAAATGTCAATATTTAAGTCTTTTATAGTAGTTTCTGGATAGGTATATTGTAATGGTATAATATATTCATTTTGTTGTGTTTCTAAAGTCTTTTTTGCAAATTCTTTATCAAAAGATATACCGATTATCTCAGAATGAATTTTTTTT
>CAYTEX010000011.1:12006-14633 GCA_964437015.1 uncultured Clostridium sp.
TGCATCTGAAGCTTCTTTATATATTTCTGAATAAATTTTATCTATATCTAATGCATTTGGTTGCTCAAGTTTGGTTTTTATAAAGACACTGTTTTGTGCTGATAATAAATCCTGTAAACTATTAATCAAAGCTTTTTTTAATGAATCGTATTCTATTATATTACCACTTTTTCCAGGTGTTAAAATTAAATTATTGCCATCTATATAGTAATCACTTTGAATGAGTCCGTCAGAAAGATTTGTTGATAAATCATTTACAAAAGAAGTGAATTTTTCATTATTAATTGAAATATCTATTGTTATATTTTTTTTGTTAAAGATTAATCCTAATATTTCATAATTACTCTTAAAGATATTTGTGGATCTTCCTATAGAATAAGCATTATTAACCGCTTCATCTATTTTATATTGTATATCAAAATTTTCAATAGAAGATGTTGATATAGTTTCTTCATTATAAACAAAGTTAATATTATTTGATAATTTAGTACTTATAATATCTTTTATTTTTGTTTTTGCTTCATCTTTTGTCAGATTTGAAATATCAATATTGTTTATCGATATGCCTTTTATTATTTTATTGTTACTCACGTTAATAATTGAAAAAATTACAGAGAATAAAAGTAGGAACAATAAAAATACCAATAACGCATATATATAAGATTTTTTGATATGTTTCATTTGTTTACCTCACATAATAAAATCTTATCATATATCATTGTAATTGTAAAGTAATAATTTTGTAATGAAAATGTAATATAAAATTTTGAAAAAAATATTGATTAATGTAAAAAAATGTAATATAATTTTTAAAGCTAAAGACAAAGAGGGAGTGTATAAAAAATGGAATTAACAAAAAATATATTTTTTAATACAGATAAATTAGTTGAAAATAGTCAAGTTAGAATATCATATACAGGTAAATTTTATCAAGAAGATTGTGAAAAAGTAATTATTCATTATGGATTTGGTGAAAACTGGGAAAATGTTAATGATATAGAAATGGAAAAGACAGAGCTAGGATTCCAATGTGAAATAAATTTACTTGAAGGTGATTCTTTTGGACTATGCTTTAAAAATGAGAATGATGAATGGGATAATAATGAGGGAGCAAACTATGTATTTCCATTAGAAAAAGTAACTCAAGAGTTAATAGTTCTAGATGATGAACCAAAAGCAATTGGAGTTGCAAGACCTCTTAGAAAAACATACTTATGGAGTAAGAAAATTAAGCTTGCTGTATATAAATTGATAACATATTTACCAAAGATAATATCTGGTAACTATACAAAAAAAGCAAAAAATAATAATCAATAAAAAGAATCCACAGATTAAGTATAATCTGTGGATAATTTTTTTATTTTATAGTCCAACCACCATCAATGGCAATTACTTGTCCTGTAGTATAATCATCATCAACAAGCCATTTTATACAATTAGCAATAGAATGTGAAGTTCCAATTTTATTTAAAGGGATTTCATTTTTTATTTCATTAACAATCTCGCTAGAGAAATGCTTATTCATATCCGTATCTATATAACCTGGGGCGATAGAATTTACTCTAATATTAGATGGACCTAATTCCTTGGCTAAAGACTTGGTTATACCGTCAATACCAGCTTTAGACGCTGAATATAAAGCGGCGCAAGACCCACCTTTTATTCCATAGATGGAAGAAATATTTATAATACATCCAGATTTGTTAGAAACCATATTTGGTATGATTTCTTGAGTAACACAAAATACTGAATATAGATTAGTTTTTATAACCTCATTCCAATCATTATCTGTAATATCTTGAAACATTTTTTCTTGGTCAATACCTGCATTATTAACAAGTACATCAATTCTTTTATATTTATTTAATATGTAATTTATCATTTCATTTACTTCTTCTCGATTTGATACATCTGCTTTATATATATCAATATTGATATTTTCGTTTTTAGCAATTTCTTTAAGCGATTCAGCCATATCTTTACTTTTATTATAATTTGCAATTACAATATTTCCTTCTTGGGCTAATTCATATGCAATTTCTCTTCCTATTCCACGAGAAGCACCTGTAACTAATATTATTTTATTACTCATTAAATATCTCCTTTATAATATTTACTTCTAGTTTTTCTTCCAAAATTTAAATTTGCACCTTTATAAGTTTCAGTTAAAGAGTGACAATTTAAACAATACATATAAAACTCCGCTAATATTGTAATTTAGAATATAAAAAAAGCCAATAATTAAGAGTTTTCTCAAAACCATTGACAATTTGGAGCCACTTGTCCGAATCGAACGGACGACCTACTGATTCATACCACTACAATTTTCATTGCCATAATATAATTATGTTTGCGGTCTGGACTTTCTCTTTACCATAGTTTAAAACCTTAGGTACATCGTATAAAGTCTCTACACTCGAAAAATACTTTTCTAGCTCGGGATTAACATATAATTACTTATTTAGTCTTCCCCGAATTAGCGATGTCCACTTTATAAGTTTCCTTATAAAGGTGCAAGATAATTCAAAATATACTTTTGTATATTTATCCTACAAGTCAGTTGCTCTACCAACTGAGCTAAAGTGGCATATTAAATTGGTGACCCCTACGGGAATCGAACCCATGTC
>CAYTEX010000012.1:0-14192 GCA_964437015.1 uncultured Clostridium sp.
TGACAAGTTTAAATCTAGGAGACAAATTTGATACATCAAATGTAACAAGTATGAAATTTATGTTTAGTTATTGTGGAAATACAGCCATGACAAGTTTAGATTTAGGAGACAAATTTGATACATCAAAAGTAACAGATATGGTCTATATGTTTAGTCGTTGTGGATACACAGCCATGACAAGCCTGAACTTGGGAGACAAATTTGATACATCAAATGTAACAGAAATGGGCTCTATGTTTAGCTATTGTGGATATACAGCAATGACAAGCCTGAACTTGGGAGACAAATTTGATACATCAAATGTAACAAGTATGGGCTTAATGTTTGCCCATTGTGGAGACAAAGCCATGACAAGTTTAGATTTAGGAGACAAATTTGATACATCAAAAGTAAAAGGTATGGACTATATGTTTAGTTATTGTGGAAATACAGCCATGACAAGTTTAAATCTAGGAGACAAATTTGATACATCAAAAGTAACCCATATGAGCTATATGTTTGCCGGTTGTGGATATACAGCCATGACGAGTTTAGATTTAGGAGACAAATTTGATACATCAAAAGTAACAGATATGGACTATATGTTTAACAAGTGTGGATACACAGCCATGACAAGTTTAAATCTAGGAGACAAATTTGATACATCAAATGTAACAAGTATGAAATTTATGTTTAGTTATTGTGGAAATACAGCCATGACAAATTTAGATTTAGGAGGCAAATTTAATACATCATCAGTTACTAATATGCGTTATATGTTTTGCAATTGTGGAAATAAAGAGATGACAAGTTTGAATTTAGGAGATAAATTTGATACATCAAATGTAACAGATATGAACTGTATGTTTGATTCTTGTGGACAGACAGCCATGACAAGTTTGGATTTAGGAGACAAATTTGATACATCATCTGTAACCAGTATGTATAGTATGTTTAGCCGTTGCGGAAAAACAGCCATGACAAGTTTGAATCTTAGAGCATTAACATTTAATACATCAATTCTTACAAATACAACTTTTATATTTTATGATTGTGGTACAAGCTCATGTGAAGTTTTTGTAAAGGATGAAGATGCTAAATCTTTTGTTACAACAAATAAAAACTCATCATGGAATAATGATAATATTAAAATATGGACATCAAATTAAAAGGGGGAAAAATGAAAGAAGATAAAAAAAATATATGGAAATTAATATGTATAGTATTAGTTATAATTGTTATTATACAATCAACCATAATAGTAATAAAAAGGCTAGAGAAAAAAGAACAAAGCGACACTAATACTACACATATTGAAAAAAATGGCTTAAAAGAAGATGATATAGAAGAAAATAAGCGAATAAGACGAGACGAAGATTTTTCTAAAGAAGGTAAAATCGAAGGAATAGAAAATGCTATATCGAATACTGTTAGAAGTATGCAAAATGATGATGAGATGGAAGTATCTATAATGCTAAATAATGAATCACAAACAGAAAAAATTCCTGGAGCAGATTTAATTGTAAATTTAATGGACAAAGCAGGAAAAACAGTATATACACAAGAAATAAAAATGCAAGAAATTTCTGCAAATTATGGTTACTCATCTTTAGATATGACATTCAAAATAAAAGAACCTATAATCATATATGATGTACAAATACTTAAAAAATAATGTTGTCATAGTTACCAGAGATTTTTGATAAGCATAAAAATAAGAGAAAATGCAAGTTTCAGCTTGCATTTTTTCTATTGGTATAGTAAAATTACAAAAGAAAATTAATCATAAAAATTAAAAGAAAAAATAAAATATAAAAAAGGAATGGTGATAAAAATGGGAGCAACAATACATGCTTTAATTTTAGGGATAGTACAAGGATTGACAGAGTTTTTACCTGTTTCAAGTTCTGCACATTTAAATATTTTTCCTTGGATATTTGGATGGGAAGAAATTTCAGAATCTTTTGATGTAGCACTTCACTTAGGAACACTTCTAGCTATTATGTTATTTTTTTATAAAGATTGGATAAAGTTAATTGTTGGTGGTTATAATCAAGTTATTAAGAAAAAGCATACAAGAGATGGAAGAATTTTTTGGTATATAGTTTTTGCAACAATTCCAGCAGGAATAGTAAGTTTAATTTTGGATAAAATAGCAGGTAAATTAATTGGAGATAACCTAAATGTTGAAATGCTAGTTATAGCAATAGCATTAATAGTTATGGGAATTTTACTATATATTGTAGATAAAAGATCAAAATCAGATACAAGTTATTACAAAATTAATTTTAAACAATCTATGTTAATAGGTTTATCACAAGCTTTAGCTGCTGCTTTTCCTGGAGTTTCAAGATCTGGAATTACAATGACAGTTGCAAGAAAACTTGGAATAGATAGAGAGTCTGCTGCAAAATATTCATTTATGCTTGGAGCACCAATTACAGCTGCTGCAGTAATATTTGATTTAAAGCATTTTGCATTTGGATTACCATTTTTTATTGGAGTAATTTCAAGCTTTATAGTTGGAGTTTTAGTTATAAAATTTTTAATGAACTATTTAAAAAAAGGAAGCTTCAAGGTTTTTGCAATATATAGAGTAATAATCGGAATAATTGTTATAGGATTATTTATTTCAAGAATGTAAAAACTATAGATGACTGAAAAGGAATTGATATGGAATTAAGTTTTAATAATTATATTTTACAGCTGGTAAAAAGTCCATCTTTATGTGTAATTACTGTGCTAATGCTAAGTGTTATGTTAGTAAATGGATGGACAGATGCGCCAAATGCAATTGCTACTTGTGTATCTACACGAAGTATAAGGCCTAAAAGAGCAATTTTAATGGCTGCGATATTTAATTTTTTAGGCGTATTTATAATGACTTTAGTTAGCTCTACAGTTGTACAAACCTTATATAATATTGCAAATTTTGGAGATAACTCTTCAAATGCATTAATTGCTTTATGTGCAGGATTAGTTGCAATAGTACTGTGGGCTGTTATAGCGTGGCTTTTTGGCATACCTACAAGTGAGAGCCATGCTCTTATTGCAGGTGTTTCTGGAGCAGCTATTGCTATCCAAAAAGGTGTATCAGGTATAAATATTGAAGAATGGAAAAAAGTAATATATGGTCTAATTTTATCAGCAGTTTTTGGCTTTTTATTTGGGTATGTTATTACCAAAATAATAGAAAAAATATGTAAAAATTTTGATAGAAGAAAAACTCTACCATTTTTTAAAAAATTCCAAGTTTTTAGTGGAGGAGCAATGGCTTTTATGCATGGAGCTCAAGATGGACAAAAATTTATAGGAATTTTTTTATTAGTAGTTTCTCTGGCAAATGGAGTTACAAATACGCGGAAGCTTTCAAGTTCCAATATGGCTAATGCTTTTATGTTCAGCAACTATGACAATAGGAACTTCTATTGGGGGATATAAAATAATAAAAACAGTTGGTCTAAAAATGGTAAAACTAGAAACTTATCAAGGAGCATCTGCAGATATATCTGGAGCACTTTGTTTACTTTTATCAACTCTTTTAGGAATTCCTGTAAGTACAACTCAGGTAAAAACAACAGCAATTATGGGAGTTGGGGCTTCGAAAAGCATTAGAAATGTAAATTGGAAAATAGTTAAGAATATGTTTTTAGCATGGATAATAACATTTCCTATTTGTGGATTATTAGGATTTTTAATGACAAATATTTTTATAAAAATTTTTATATGAGGTGTATATAATTGAAAAAACAAGAATTAAATTATTATGATGAATTTATAAAAAATATAGAAATTGCATATCAAATTTCAAATATTTTAAAAGAATATATAGATAAATTTAAAACTGAAGACTCTGAAGAAATAGAACAAAAAGTTCATAAACTAGAAAATGATGCAGATTATAATTTACACAATTTAAAAAACTATATAGTTAAAGATTTTTTACCACCAATAGACAGAGAAGATATTATTATATTAGTTAATAAAATTGATGATGTAATAGATAACTTAGATGAAATTGTAATAGATTTTAACATTTTAAATGTAACAGAGTTAAGAGAAGACATTAATGATTTTATAGATTTGATATGTGAAATATCTTTAAAACTAAAAGAAATGATGAATAATTTTAAAAATATGAAAAAATATGATGAAACAAAGAAAATAATAATTGATATAAACAACTTAGAGGAACAGGGAGACAAGCTTTTTGAAAATGCAATAAAGAACTTGTATAATACGCAAAAAGACGCTATAGAAATATTAAAATGGCATACAATATATGAACGTATAGAAGATTGTATTGATAGTTGTGAAAGTGTAGCAGACTGTGTTGAAGAAGTTCTTATGAAAAATGTTTAAAATAATGCGAGGAGTGGAGAAATGAATAAAAAAGAAGCTCAAAAAAGAATGGACGAGTTAGTTGAAAAAACATCATATTATGCAAAAAAATACTATGAAGAAGACAAGCCTGAAATAAGTGATTTCGAGTATGACATGATGATGCTAGAGCTAAAAGATTTAGAAAAAAATTTCCCGGAATTTGTTAAAAAAGAATCTTATACACAACATGTTGGGGGAAATGTTAAATCTGGGTTCAGCAAAGTTGAACATGAAATTCCACTTTTAAGTATGCAAGACATTTTTAATATAGAAGAAATAGAAGAATATGTTAGAAAAATACAAAAACAAGCTGTAGAAGAAAAAATAGAAAATAAAAACTTTGTAGTAGAAACAAAAATTGATGGGTTAACAGCATCACTAGAATATAAAAAAGGAGTGTTTGTTAGAGGATCTACTAGAGGAAATGGACTTGTAGGAGAAGATGTAACTCAAAATTTAAAAACTATAAAAAATATCCCCAAAACACTTACTGAAAACGTAGATATTATAGTCCGAGGAGAAGTATTTATTAGTTCTAAAGAATTTGAAGAGATGAATGCCAAAAGAGAAGAAGAAGGATTAGAAACTTTTGCAAATGCACGTAATGCAGCTGCAGGATCTTTAAGACAATTAGATAGTAATATAACTAAAACTAGACCACTTGATATTTATGTATATAACATACAAAAAATTGAAGGAAAAGAAATATTATCACACTATGAAGCCTTACAATATTTACAAAAACTAGGATTTAATGTAAACCCAGTAAAAATGTTATGTAAAAATTTAGATGAAGTAAAAAAAGCAATAAAAGAAATTGAAAATAAAAGAAATTCATTAACATTTGGAATAGATGGAGCTGTTATAAAAGTTGATGATTTAAAATATAGAGAAATTTTAGGAACTACAGCCAAAAACCCAAGATGGCAGATTGCATACAAATATCCGCCAGAACAAAAAGAAACTAAGCTTATAGACATAGTTTGCAATGTTGGAAGAACAGGAGTTATTACACCACTTGCAATACTAGACCCAATTCAAGTTGCAGGTTCAACAATTTCTAAAACAACACTTCATAATGAAGATTTTATAAAAGAAAAAGATTTAAAAATCGGAGATACAGTAGTAATTCAAAAAGCAGGAGATGTAATTCCTGAAATTGTAAAAGTGGTAAAAGAAAAAAGAACAGGAAAAGAAAAAGAATTTAAAATGCCAGAAAAATGTCCTGTTTGTGGTGCAAAAACAGTAAGACTTGAGGGTGAAGCAGCAATTAGATGCACAGGAACAGAATGTCCCGCAAAATTATACAGAAATTTAGTACATTTTGTATCAAGAGAGGCAATGAATATAGATGGACTTGGTGAAAACATAATAGAACAATTACTAAATGAAAAACTTATTTCTAATGTTGCAGATATATATAATTTATCTTTTGAAGATATATCATCTTTAAAAAAGAATGGAACAAAATTTGAAACTAATTTAATAAATGCAATAGAAAATAGCAAACAGAATGATTTGTATAGGTTACTTACTGCATTGGGAATAAACCATATAGGAGCTAAAGCATCAAAAGTATTAGCAAAAAAATTTAAAACAATAGATAATTTATCAAATGCAAGTTATGAAGAACTTTCAGAAATTTCTGATATTGGTCCAATAATGGCCAAAAGTATAGTGGAATTTTTTGAAGAGCCACAAACAAAAGACTTAATAGAAAAATTAAAGCAAGCAGGCGTAAATACTACAAGTCTAAATAGCGAAAATACAGACAATAGATTTGAAGGAGTTACATTTGTATTAACAGGAAGCTTAGAAAAATATACAAGAGAAGAAGCTACTAACATAATAGAAAAATTTGGTGGAAAAGTATCTGGATCAGTATCTAAAAAAACAAGTTACTTATTAGCAGGAGAGGAAGCAGGAAGCAAGCTAACTAAAGCTCAAAGCCTTGGAGTCAAAATAATATCAGAAGAAGAATTTGAGAAGATGATTTAATTTTTCATTTGGTGACGGTCCTTTTTTATTAAATTAATAATAACTAATCCGCGTCAGCATTTCGTTTTATAAATTTTCGAAGAGCCGGAACTTGTCGCCGGTCGTAGAAAATTTATAAAATGATATGCGGTTAAACAGGATTAGTTATTTACAAAAGAGGACCGTCCCAGAATGAAAAAATTGATAGAACGAGAAAAGGAGAACATATGGAAAAATATACTTTTGAAATGATGTATGAAGATTTACGAAATGGATATCAAATTTATTATACATATGTAAAAAATAGATATTTGCTATTTAGAACAGCCAAAAACTGCTATACTCAAAAACTAATATCTAACAATGATAAAAATCCACATCCTAAACAAACAATGCTTACTCTAAAAAGGGTAAAAGAAATTTATCCTTTTATGGAAGATATTGAATATCGAGCAGGAATATCTGAAATAGAAAATTTATAAATATAAAATACCTTGAAGTTGTTGAAATACTTGACTTTTATCAAAGATGAGTATATAATATTTACAATTGGGGACGGTTCTTAAATGAAAAAATTTGCAAAAAAGGACCGTCCCCAATTGAAAAAAGGAGGATTAAATATGCAAGGAAAAGTTAGACCTAAAACTTTACCAGGATTTATGGAATTATTGCCCAATGAACAGATTCTATTTAATAAAATGAAAGAAACAATACAAAAAACTTATGAACAATATGGATTTTTTCCATTAGATACACCAATTATTGAAGATGCAAATGTTCTACTTGCAAAGGCTGGAGGAGAAACTGAAAAACAAATTTATAGATTTGAAAAAGGGGAAAATGACTTAGCACTTAGATTTGATCTAACAGTTCCATTAGCCAAATATGTAACACAATATTATGATAAATTAAGTTTCCCATTTAAAAGGTATCAAATTGGAAAGGTATATAGAGGAGAAAAGCCACAAAGGGGAAGATACAGGGAATTTTACCAATGTGATGTAGATATAATAGGTGATGGAAAGCTATCAATTTTAAATGACGCAGAAATTCCATCAATTATATATAATACGTTTAAAAATTTAGGATTTGATGATTTCACAATTTGTATCAATAATAGAAAGATATTAAATGGATTATTTGCAAGCTTAGATTTAAAAAATAATTCTGCCGATATATTAAGGGTAATAGATAAAATTGATAAAATAGGTTATGAAAAAGTTGAAAAAGAATTAATATTAAATTTAGACACCCAAAAAGTAGAAACAATTATGAAATTTATTACAATCGACGGAAATAATGAAGAAAAGATAAAAGCTTTGGAAACTTTAGGAATAGAAAATGATGTATTTAAAGAAGGTCTAAATGATTTGAAGCAAGTTTTAAAATACATAGAAATATTTGGAGTTCCAAAGGATAATGTGAAATTAGATTTAACTATAGCAAGAGGACTAGATTACTACACTGGAACTGTATATGAAACATTCTTGAATAAGTATAGAAACTTAGGAAGTGTTTGTTCTGGAGGAAGATATGATAATTTAGCTGAATATTATACAGATAAAAAGATGCCAGGAGTAGGAATTTCAATCGGATTGTCAAGGCTATTTTTCCAATTAACTGATAACAATATAATATCAGCAGAAAATCAAACTATATCAGATGTATTAATTATATCTATGACTGATAGTTATGATAAATGTGCTGAAATTGCTAAAAAGATGAGAGATAACAAATTGAATGTCCAAATTAATATAGAAGAACAAAAAATAGGAAAAAAATTCAAATATGCAGATAATTTAAATGTAAAATATGTAATTATAATAGGAGAGGACGAAATAAAAAATAATTTAGTTACTCTAAAAAATATGATTACTGGAGAACAAGAAACAATAGAATTACAAAAAGCAATAGATATAATAAAAGGATAATATATAGAATAATTTTATGAAATCTCACTTTTGTTTTATAAAAATTAGAAAAAAACTTTTTATAAAACAAAAGTGAGATTTTGCAAATTATTTGCAAAAAAAATGTTAAAAAATGATAGAATCACTTCAAGCTTAAGAGGATTGAGGTGATTAGAATGATAGATAAATTCTGTTTATTCTTGACCAACAAAATACGAGAAGAAATGCCTGAAGTTGATGATGAAAGAGCTGAAATAATAGATTATGGATTACATTTACTTTTAGGAGAATTACCTAAAAATCTTATAATACTTGGTATAGCTTATTTTATGGGAGTTTTTAAGCTAACATTATTAACAGTAATTTTATTATTACCTTACAGGGTAGTTTCTGGGGGATTTCATTTAAAAACACATATTGGATGTATAGTTGGAACAACCATTATATACTGTGGCATAGCAAAAATATCGTGTTATATCATTTTTTACAACCAAATTTTAAAATATATAATTGCATTGTCAGTCTGGATTTTCGGAATGATAATGGTTCATTTGTATGCACCAGCAGATACGGAGAATGTCCCTATATTATCTAAAAAAGAAAGAAAACATAAGAAAATCTTATCTTACATATTTTTAAGCATAGCATTATTGATTTCTTGTGTAATACCTAATAATGAAATTTCTAATATTTTGATTTTAAGCCATTTTGTTCAAAGTATATCAATAACTAGAGTTGCATATATACTTACTAAAAATAAGTATGGTTATGAAGTATATAATGAGCAAGAAATCATAAATACATAAAGAATTTAATAAAAGATGTTAAGCCGGCAATGTCTTTTATAGTAAATTTAAATTTTATGTAAAAGGGAGGAATTCATTATGTTAAAGTTTTTAGCTAAGATTTCAGAGAAATATGCAAAATCAACAAATACTGCATGTCACTTCATTTGGGCTTTACATCAACCAAAAATGCCAGCTTCATTAATAAAAAAAGATTAATAAAAAAGATAGAAGGTAAATTATAAAATTACCTTCTATCTTTTTTATTATAGTAATATATTTCAATACTTTGTTTAAAATAGTTTTCATCTTTTTCTGTAATTAAATTCACATAATTATTTATATTTAATATTTGTTTTACTTCCCATAACCCCATACCTGTATGGTTTTCTTTGCTGGTTTTTCCTTTTTCAAATATTTTAGATGTATCTACATCTTTGTTAGAATATGAATTTTCAACTGATATAATTTGAGTGTTGTTTCTATGAGAATCTCTAAATAAAATATGTAGTTGTTTTTCTTTAGAATCTTTTGCAGCTTCTAGGGCATTATCAAGTAATATTCCAAGAATTCTCGAAAACTCATATATTGGCATATTAAGTTTTTCTAAATCAAAAAAATATTCTAATTTTATTTCTACATTATATTCACTAGCTTTTTTATATTTTGACATAAGCAAATTATATACACCAGAATTATTTATAAGTTTTGGATTTAATAAAGCAATGTTATTAACTCTTTCGCAGTCTTTTTCTAAGTTTTTATAATATGTTTTTAATTTATTTATATCATTATTTTCAATAAATCCACCTATTACAAACACCATATTATCAAAATCATGTTTAAATGCTTTTACATTATCATATAAATAAGTAAGTGTTTCATTATAATTTTTAGCTGTTTCTAGGTTTTGGGCAGTAACTTGCAATTTCATAGTTTTATTTAAACTATAGAAGCTTATAAAAAAATAAGCAAATAATGATATAAAACTTAAAAAGCTTATGGCAATTGGTAATATATCTGTGTAGAAGACAGTTATGGTTAATTGGATACATAAAGTAAAAAAACCGAAAACAAGATTTAAGAAAATAGTTTTTTTATTAGTAAAGTTAAAATCGGCAATATAATGTAACTGAAACTTAATTCTTTTGATAAGTATAATTATCATATATGTAACTATATATAATACTAAATTGTATATAATTCTATATATTGCAACATTGCTTATTTGATTATATGTTAATTTAGTTATAATTAGAAATGGTTTTAACATGAAACCGCTTGTTAATGCAAAAACAATTGGTGGAACAATTGTACATAATAGGCTTTTAAAAAAATTGGTTTTTAATACTAGCTTTAAGGTAATGAACATTATTATATAATTAATAAAGATGTTAAAAGGTTGAATTATAAAAAATTCTGTAATAAGCGAAACACAAGATAGTATTGTAATTACTATTATTTTTTTAGAATGTGTATAATCTATTCTCAAAATTGACGTAAAAATAAAAAAAACAAGCCATATTTCAATAAAAGTAGTAGGTGCATTGATTATTTTTGTCATCATTTCATTTTCTGTCGTTAGTATATTCCATATATTAGAAAGTATTTCCATGCAAATTAACTCCTTTCATAAAATCTTCTTTATATTTAGGCCCAATTTCACATGTTGAGTTGTTTTTAAAGTAAACTAAATTTGAAATTGGTTCAAGTCTATCTATATTGTTTATATTTGCAATAAAAGATTTATGGCATCGTATAAAGTTTTTAGGCAATTGTTTTTGAAGTTTAGCAAATGAGCTATAAGCCTCATAGTTTCTGGTAGGAGTATGAAAAACAAGTTTCATACCATCACGTTTTATGTATTGAATTTCATCTTCATTAATAATAGTATTTTTATTATCTATTTTTATATATTTATTAGAACGAGTTTCTCCTTTTATATCCTCAAAAAGTCTTAAAATAGTTTCTTCAAGACGTTCTTTGGTTATTGGCTTGCACAAATAATCAAATGTTTTACATTGATATGCTAAAAATACAAATTCTGAATGTGCAGTTGTAAAGATGATATAACAGTTTTTATTATGTTCTCTTACTTTATTGGCGATATCTAGTCCTGTGGATTTGGAACTTAATTGAATGTCTAAAACTAATACATCCACAGAATTATTATTTATGTAATTTATAAGCTCATTTTCTTTAGTTGTTTTAAAAGAAATTTTTGCATCAAAGTCATTTTTTATAAAAATATTTTCTAACATGTTAGATATTTGATTTAATGTATTTAAATTATCATCACATATAACAAAGCTTAACATATATATCCCCCTGGTAAAAAATATACTAAAGAATTCTAGCAATTAATTAAAATTCTATAAGCATAATATACTATATTAAGTTACGTGATGAGAGATGTCAATACATGTCGAATAGTAATTCACACAAGTTGAACCAGAAATCGTTTATATTTGTGAAGTTGATATATTTGTTTGAATATTAAATATTGAAAATTGTTATTAGAGAAGGGCTTTTTTTAATACTTTAAAAAATGAAGACTTGAAATTTTAATATCTTGCATAACTATCTACACGAAAAGTATTATTCTTTTTACATAGTATATAAAAAGAAAGTTAGAACTCTACTTTTGCTGTGCATAAAAAATTTTTTAATTCATACAATTATAAAAAAGAAAAGAGGTTTAAAATGAGACAATTAAAAAATATAGATAATGCAAGTAAATTAATAACAGCAATATGTCTAACACTTACTATATTTACAATAACTGTAATTGCAAGACCTGAAAATACTGGAAAAACTGTAGAAACAGCAAGCACTTTATCTAATGAAAAAATAGGCTGGGGAATAAAGAGAAATGATAACCACAACCAGCCAGAATTAGGAAGCACAAACAAAGCTTTAATTGATAAATATAATGGAATTGCAATTGGTAATAGTGAAGATAAAAGTATATATTTAACATTTGACTTAGGATATGAAGCAGGATATACAGCAAAAATATTAGATACTTTAAAAGAAAAAAATGTGCAAGGCACTTTTTTTATAACAGCACATTATTTAAATACTGCTTCAGATTTAGTGGAAAGGATGATAAATGAGGGGCATATAGTTGGAAACCATACAGTTAACCATAAAAGTATGCCAGATTTATCAGATGATGAAATTAATTCGGAGCTAATGAAACTAAATCAATCATTATATGAAAAATTTGGATATGATATGAAATACATGAGACCTCCAAAGGGAGAGTTTAGTGAAAGAACTTTAAGCATAACGGAGTCTTTAGGCTTTAAAACTGTAATGTGGAGTTTTGCCTATGTAGATTGGAACGAAGATAGTCAACCAAGTCAAGATGAAGCGTTAAATAAAGTTCTTTCTAATCTGCATAATGGAGAGGTAATGCTTTTACATGCGACTTCTAAAACTAACTCTGAAATTATGAGCCAAATTATAGAAGGAGCACAAAAACAAGGATTCGAGTTTAAAAGCCTAGAAGAATTTAGATAATACGAGGAGTCAATATGAAGCGAAAAAAAAGTCTTAATGAATTTTTGGAAATTCCAAAAGAAGTATATTCAAATATTCCAAATATTATTTTAACTGGTTTTGAAGAAATGATTGTAGAAAATAATAAGGGTATTTTAGAATATGATAATTATTTTATAAAAATAGATACTGATATAGGAATTATTAATATTCATGGTTTAAATTTAAATTTGGAAAAAATGACAGAAGATAATTTAAAAATAAATGGAAAAATTGAAAATATCGAAATTGAGAGGGCAATAGATGACTAGGAGGGTCTATGTATATAAAATTATTGCTTGGAATACTTTTAGGATATGTTAGAATTCAAGTTGAAGGTTATTATGTAGAGAGGTTTATAAACATTTGTATAAGTAGAAAAATATTTATATGGAATTTAAAAAGAGAAAAAGGGGTTAAATTATTTTTAAATATTGGAATAAATGATTTTAAAAAAATTTCAAAGATTGCCAGAAAAGCAAATTGCAAAACAAAAATAGTTAGAAAAAGAGGTGTGCCATTTTTATTACATAGATATAAAAAAAGAAAGATTTTTGCAATATTTTTATTAGTTATTAGTTTATTAATATTTATTAGCTCAAGATATATTTGGAATATTGAAGTTTCCGTAGAGGATAATTTGATAATTGAAAATATTGAATACGATTTAGAAAAACTGGGATTAAAACAAGGAATGCTGAAAAAATCAATTGATTCCAATAAAATAATAAATGACTTAAGATTAAATAGAAATGATATAGCTTGGGTTCGGAATTGATATAGAAGGAACAAATGTTAAAGTTAAAATTGTTAAAGCAAAGGAAGAACCAGAGATTATAAATAATAATGAATACTGTGATATAGTGGCAAAAAAATCTGGAACAATAACCAAAATAATTGCACAAAATGGAACAGCAGTTGTAAATGAAGGAGATACAGTTAATGTTGGGGATATTTTAATTAAAGGTATTATGGAAGGTAAATATACAGAGCCAAGAAGGGTACACAGTTTAGGTATTATTGAAGCAGAAATAAATTATGAAAAAACGAAAGAGGTTTTTTTTGAAAAAGAGGAATATATAGAAACAGGAAAGCAAGAAAATAAATATGAATTAAATTATAAAAACAAAAAAATAAAGTTATATAAAAATTTATCAACATTTGAATTTTTTAAGACAGAATATACATCTAAAAAGTTAAGATTATTAGAAAATTTTTATTTACCAATATCAATTACAAATATTATAAATAAAGAGCAGACAAAAGAGCTAAAAAAATATACTTTAAATGAAGCAATAGAATTTGCTGTTAAAGAATTAACTTTGAAATTAGAAAATGAAATACCAAGTACTGAAAATATTATAGACAAAAATGTAAAAACGGTTGAAAATGAAGCATCCGTAGTGGTTACGTTAAATTATAAAACTATAGAAGAAGATTATGGATATATACATAAAGTACTCTTTTGTCCAAATGGAAATATTATTACATGTGCAAATGATAGTGATTTAAAAGAATATACAATTAATATATGGAAAGAAAATAATAATAAATTTCATAAAATTCAAAAACTTTATCATTTAGAATCTGTAAATTCAATTTTATTATTAGAAGA
>CAYTEX010000013.1:0-5729 GCA_964437015.1 uncultured Clostridium sp.
TTCTGAATAAAAATTTTAATACCCTATGGGGTGACATTATCACAAATTAATAACATGAATATTAAAAAATAATTGACATATAATAAAAAAAGTAGTATACTATATTTAACTTAAACAGTTGTCATAGAATAGTCGACTTAAGTGTTAAGCGAGCACTTAAGTCTTTTTTTATTTAAAAAAGCAAAAAACAAGGGTATTAGCGAATATACCCTTGTCAACTATTTCTAGTCTTCCTTTTTCTCATTAGCATCTGATTGGTCTTCTTTTTCTTTCAAAAGAGTTTCTATCAAACGCCAAATAAGATCTGCAGTTGTCATATAATAGCCCTCCTTTCCTAAAGATTTCCTTTACGAAAAGGATGGGATTATTATATCATAACATTTATTAATAGTTTGTCAAAATTTGTCGAAAGTTAAATTTTCTTTTAAAAATCTTAAAGTTCCGTCCCCATTGACAACTTTTCTAGTTCTTTTATTTTATCTCTTAACTCTGCTGCTTGTTCAAATTCCATCTTACTTGCATGTTCTAGCATTTTGTCTGTTAACCTGCTTATTGTGTCTTTTATGTCTTCATCTTTGTTGTCTTTAAATTCAACCTCTATATCTTCTGTTTGAACTGCTTTTATTGAATCTCTTACAGATTTTTGTATTGTTTTTGGAGTTATTCCATGTTTTTCGTTGTATTCCATCTGGATCTTTCGTCTTCTATTTGTTTCAGATATTGCTTTTTCCATGCTCTCTGTAAGTTCATCTGCATACATTATAACTGTACCATCTGTGTTACGAGCAGCTCTTCCTATTGTTTGTATTAATGACCTTTCCGAACGCAAAAATCCTTCTTTATCAGCATCTAATATTGCAACTAAAGAAACTTCTGGAATGTCTAAACCCTCTCTTAAAAGATTTATTCCAACTAAAACATCAAATTCGCCAAGTCTTAAATTTCTTATTATTTCCATTCTTTCTAATGCTTTTGTATCAGAATGCATATAATTTACTTTTATATCTAAACTTTTTAAATATGCTGTTAAATCTTCTGCTTGTTTTTTTGTTAAAGTAGTAACTAATACTCTTTCCCCTTTTTCAGCTCTAATTCGTATCTGCTCTATTAAATCATCTATTTGGTTTGTAACTGGCTTTACTTCAATTTTAGGATCTAGTAGTCCTGTTGGTCTTATAATTTGCTCAACAACATTATCTTTGCTATGCTCTTTTTCATAATCCGCAGGGGTTGCACTAACAAATACTACTTGATTAATTCTTTCTTCAAATTCGTTAAATTTAAGAGGTCTATTATCATATGCTGATGGAAGCCTAAAGCCATAATTTATTAAAGAATCTTTCCTAGATTTATCTCCATTATACATTGCTCTAACTTGTGGAATTGTTGCATGTGATTCATCTATTAAAAGTAAAAAATCTTTTGGAAAATAATCAAATAATGTATAAGGTGGTGAACCTGGTTCTCTTCCTGACATATGTCTTGAATAATTTTCTATTCCTTGACAGAAGCCAGTTTCTTTCATCATCTCTATATCAAAATTGGTTCTTTCTTCTATACGCTGAGCTTCTATTAGTTTGTTTTGTGCTTTAAAATATTTTACTCTTTCTTCTAATTCTTGTTCTATTGTAATTATCGCTCTTTCCATTTTTTCTTTACTTGTAACATATTGAGAAGCTGGTGGAATAAGCACATGGCTTCTTGTTCCTATAGGTCTTCCTGTTAATGGATTTATTTCTGAAATTTTTTCTATTTCATCTCCCCAAAACTCTATTCTTAAAGCCGCTTCACTTGTAGATGATGGATAAATTTCTAAAATGTCTCCTTTTGCCCTAAACGTTCCTCTTTTAAAGTCAATTTCATTTCTTGAATACTGCATTGTAACTAATTTTTTCATTACACTATCTCGAGAAATGTTTTGCTGTGGTCTTAAAGACATCATCATTTCTTGGTAATCTATCGGATCACCTAAACCATAAATACAACTTACAGATGCAACTACTATTACATCTCTTGTTTCAAATAAAGAAAGTGTTGCCGAATGTCTTAATTTATCTATTTCATCATTAATAGATGCATCTTTTTCAATATACGTATCAGACTGAGCAATATAGCTTTCTGGTTGATAATAATCATAATAAGATACAAAATACTCTACACGGTTTTCTGGAAAAAACTCTTTGAATTCCGAATAAAGTTGCCCAGCTAAAGTTTTGTTATGTGCCAAAACAAGAGTAGGTCTTTGTACTTTATTTATAATATTTGCCATCGTAAAAGTTTTTCCGAGAGCCTGTAACTCCAAGTAGAGTTTGATACTTCTTGCCTTCTTGTATTCCGTTTACTTAGGTATTCTATTGCCTCTGGTTGGTCTCCGGTAGGCTTATAGCTTGAGACTAAATTAAACATATATTTTCCTTTCGCATAATACTTTACTATTCAATTTTTAATATATCAGTAAAACCAGTAACTTCAAAAACATCTTTTACATTTTCGCTTACATTACTTATTTTCATATTACCGCTTACTTTATTTATTCTCTTTTGGGCGGTTAGTAGAACTCTTAATCCTGCTGATGAAATGTATTCTACATCTTTAAAATCAAATACCAAATTTTCAAATTTTTCTATATCTGTAATCTCATTTTCTAATAATGGCGCTGTATTTGTATCTATCCTTCCCTCAACAATAACTATTAATTCTTCTTCATTTACTTTTCTGTTAATATTCATTTTTTTCTTCCTTTCTTTTTGTCAACTTGTGACTATATATTTTATACTTTTTTACTTTTTTTATCCATTAGTCTTTTAATGCCAAATGTTATAGCAATACAAAGCGGAAAAAATGGTGTAAAAGGTCCCAGCCAAAAAAGAGACATTGTAGTTGCAACTGCTAAACACCACTTCCATTTAAAAATTGTATAGCACAAAACTCCTCCCCAAATTGGAGTATGAACTGCTATTATTACACATGCAAATATTAAAAAAGTTCTATAATCTTTACATTCTTCTTTAATCCATTTAAAAATATTTATTATTTTTTCCTTTATTTTATACATCTATTTTTCCTTATATTTCTATATTACTTTATAATAATAACATATAATTCCAATAAAATAAAGCATTTAATTAAAAATTTTGAAAAAGAGATCTGGAAGATCTCTTTTTCTACAATTGTATATTGTCCACAAAATTAATAATATTTGATGCATTTACTACTTTGTCATATCCATCATCATTAATTCTTATTAATGTAGGAGCTGACATTATGTCGTATTTTTGAGTTAAATCCATCATTTCTTCTGCATCCACATATTCGTATACTAAATTTTTTTCTTTTAATTTTTCTTTTGCTATTTTACAATTTGGACATGTTTTTGTTCCAAATAATAAATATCCTTTTACCTTACTTGATTTTTTTGTCTCTTCTTTAATCTTCTCTTTTTCTGGCTCAGAACACTTTACAGCTTCTTGTTTTATTACATATTCTTTACGCATATCAAATTCTTTTGCCTTTCCATCATTCCAATTGCTTATTGGTCTGTAATATCCTGTTATTCTTGAATAAATTTCAGTTTTTTCTCCGCATACTGGACAAGTCTTAACTTCTCCTGAAATATATCCATGATTTCTACAAACCGAATATGTTGGCGACATTGTGTAATATGGCAATTTATAGTTTTCTGCAATCTTTTTAACTAAAGATGCACATGCTTTCCAATCTGGTATTCTTTCTCCTAAAAATACATGGAATACTGTTCCAGATGTATATAATGTTTGAAGCTCATCTTGAATGTCTAGCGCCTTAAACAAATCATCTGTATATCCAACTGGTAAATGAGAACTATTTGTATAGTATGGAGTTTCATCATTTGATGCTGTAATAATTTCAGGATAAAGCTCTTTATCTTTTTTAGCTAATCTATATGATGTAGATTCAGCTGGTGTTGCCTCTAAGTTATATAAATCTCCATATTTTTCTTGATAATCTGATAACTTTTCTCTCATATAGTTTAATGTCTTTTTTGTAAATTCAACTGCTTCTTTATCGCTTAAATCTTTATTTATCCATTTAGCATTTAAACATGCTTCATTCATTCCTACTAGTCCTATAGTTGAAAAATGGTTATTAAATGTTCCTAGATATCTCTTAGTGTATGGATATAATCCCTCGTTTAAAAGCTTGGTTACAAGATTTCTTTTTATTTTTAAAGATTTAGCTGCTAAATCCATTAAATTCGACAATCTATCAAAAAAGTCTTTCTCGTCTTTAGCAAGATAAGCAATTCTTGGCATATTTATTGTAACAACACCAATAGATCCTGTAGATTCCCCAGATCCAAAAAATCCTCCACTCTTTTTTCTTAATTCTCTTAAATCAAGTCTTAAACGGCAACACATAGATCGAACATCACTTGGTTCCATATCTGAGTTTATATAATTTGAAAAATATGGTGTTCCATATTTTGCTGTCATTTCAAATAGCATTTTATTGTTTTCTGTTTCTGAAAAATCGAAGTCTTTTGTAATAGAATATGTTGGAATAGGATATTGGAAACCTCTTCCATTTGCATCTCCTTCTATCATTACTTCTATAAATGCTTTATTTACCATGTCCATTTCTTTTTGACAATCTTTATATTTAAAGTTTTGTTCTTCTCCACCAACAATTGCATTTAACTCTGCCAAATCATTTGGAACTGTCCAGTCAAGTGTTATATTTGTAAAAGGTGCCTGTGTTCCCCAACGAGATGGTGTGTTTACTCCATATATAAATGATTGTATTGCTTGTTTTACATCTTTATATGATAAATTATCAGCTTTTACAAATGGAGCTAAATATGTATCAAATGAAGAAAAAGCTTGTGCATAATACCCAAAAAGTTTACCATTTGATTTGTTAAAGTAGATAAATGCTTTGCAGGTGCTGATGTGATTTTTCCCGGAATACCTCCTAATCCTTCTTTAATTAATTGTTTTAAGCTCCAGCCAGCACAGTATCCTGTAAGCATAGATAAATCGTGAATATGGAAATCACAATTTTTATGTGCATTTGCTATTTGCTCATCATATACCTCTGAAAGCCAATAATTAGCTGTAATTGCTCCACTATTACTTAAAATTAACCCTCCTACAGAATATGTAACTGTAGAATTTTCCTTAACTCTCCAATCTGATACATTTAGATAGTTATCTACAATATCTTTATAATCCAACGTTGTTGATTTTTTATCATTAATTTTTTCATTATTTTTTCTTTCTGTATACATTTTTTCTATCATTCCCTTCTAATATTTACTTCTTTTCTATTCCTCGAATATATACATTCGGGTATTCTTTTAATATTTCATTCCATAAAACTAATTTTTCTTCTGTGAAACTAGTTAGGGTTTTATCAAGAACATATTCACTATTTTTAAAATTTTGCAAATAATATTTACTATTTCCCACTAATTTTATGATTTCAATTATATCTTGTAATGTATGAAATTCATTAATAATCGTAGTTCTAAACTCATAGTCAACTTTACCTTTTTTTAATAATTCAATACTATTTAAAATATTTTGAATATTAATTTTAGCTACTCCTGAAGTCAAACTATACTTGTTTAAACTATTTTTTATATCCATTGCCACATAGTCAATTTTTTGATTTTCTATTAATTTTTCTAAAAGCTTGGTATTTAAGCCATTTGTGTCAAGTTTAATTTTTAATCCCAATTCTTTTACTTT
>CAYTEX010000013.1:5739-13811 GCA_964437015.1 uncultured Clostridium sp.
CACTTATAATGTTCTTTCTTAAATTTAAATAATCGAATATTTCATCTTCACTTATTAAATTCTTTGCATCCATTGGAATAAGAGTTGAATTTTGGCAAAACGGACATCTAATATTACATCCTTGAGTAAATATTATGCAAGATATTTGGTTAGGAAAGTCTTGTAAACTAAGCTTTTCATATCCTGCAATTTTCATTTTTTCACCTTCTTTTGTTTTTGGAATCAATTATGATTATAATAATAATACGTAAAAAAGAAAGTTGCAAATGCAACTTTCTCAATAATTGTTATTTATTTTTTAAAGAACTCTTTTTTCTTGTCATTTCTGTTTTTATTAAAAATATTTACTGATTTTTTTTGTTATTTTTTCAACTTCATTTATCCTATCCCTTATTTCTAAGTAATTACCTTACCCTATAAATTTTTATATAAATCTTGTAATTAAAGATATCGTTTTTTAATATACTTTATATGAAGTCTAAGTTAAGAGCTTGGAGGATCAAACTTATGTCATTTATAAATTTTTTTAAACGGTATATTATTAGGTGCAGGAGCAATTCTTCCTGGTATTAGTAGTGGTGTTTTGTGTGTAATTTTTGGCATCTATGAAAATTTAATAAACTCTATTTTAGGATTTTTTAAAAATATAAAAGAAAATTTTAAATTTTTATTTCCTCTTTTAACTGGTGGAATTATCGGAATCATAGTTTTTGGTAACATTTTAAAATACTTATTTTTTGCATATCCAATTCAAATAAAATTTGTTTTTATAGGTTTAATTTTAGGAAGTATTCCTAAATTAATAAAAGAACTAAAAGGAAAATCTAACTTCAAAATTCATTATTTATTATTTACATTTTTGTCTCTTGCATTTGCCATTTTTTTAGTAGTTTTAGAAAAAAATATATCCATTAAATCATCTAATGAATATAGTTTTTTTTATTTAATTATTTCAGGAGTTTTAATGTCTGCTGGAGTTATAGTTCCTGGAGGTAGTAGTACTCTTATATTAATGCTTTTGGGAATCTATGAAAGCTATTTATTTAGTGTTTCTACTATATATTTGCCTTTTTTATTCCCATTGTGTATCGGCCTTTTTATTGGTTCAATTATTTTCATGAAAATAACGCAGTTTTTAATGGATAACTTCTATTGTCAAACCTTTTTTGCAATTATTGGTTTTACACTAGGTTCTATTTTTGTACTTTACCCGCGGTTTTAGTTTTGATTTAACAGGCTTTGTAGCTGTTCTTTGTGTACTACTTGGTTATACAATTGGAAATCTATAAAAAATAAAATCCTGTTTAACCGCATATCATTTTATAAATTTTCTACGACCGGCGACAAGTTCCGGCTCTTCGAAAATTTATAAAACGATATGCTGACGCGGATTTTATTTTTTATAAATTCAATTGTTCATTGTATCATCATTTTTTATCCATTCTTCAACACATTCAACTCTATACACTGTTTTTGTATCTCTCATAACAACTTTTTCAATACCAGCATTTATAATCATTCTTTTGCATAATGTACATGGATAATTGTCATTTACATATTCGCCATTTCTTTTATTTATTCCTACTAAATATAAAGTACTTCCTATCATATCTCTTCTGTTTGCAGATATTATAGCATTTTGTTCACTATGTACAGCTCTGCAGTGTTCATATCCTGCACCACTTAATTCTGTTTTCATTTTTCTGGTACAATATCCTAAGTCCAAGCAATTCTTTCTTCCTCTTGGCGCACCAGTATAACCTGTTGAAATAATTTCATCATTTTTTACAATTACACTTCCGTAATTGTTTCGAAGGCAAGTTCCCCTTTCTGTAATTGTTTCTGCTATATCTAAATAATAATTTATTTTATCAACTCTTTCCATAATATACCTCCATTTTCATTTGGGGACAGTCCCATTTTGAAAATGGGACACACTTTCGCGTTTATATTACTATAAAATAACAAAAAAAGCAAGAATTTTCTTTATTTGAAAATATTTCTTATTTATTACTTTTCTTCCGGCACTTCATAATTTACAAATTCAAAAAACCCCTTTCTAATATATCTGGCAGTCACCAGTTACCATAATGCATTATTCTAGAGATCTTATATATTTTCAATTTTATTAGCTTTCGTTCTCCAATCACTATAATACTTATGAATTTATATTATTTAATGTATATGTAGTTATTCCATCTTTTTCATGCTCTTCAAGATAAAATTCTGATTTTATACAAACAACCGGTCTGCATGCTGCATGATTCCTTTCATAATATCCATAAGTTATTCTACCATTTGGGTTAACATATAATAAAGCGCCGCTACTGCTTGGAGAAGCAACCCAATAATATGCTGTTGAACTCGAAAGCCATGAGCAATCAATATAATCTTCTTGCTTTCCTGTTTCTATATAATCTTTCCAAGTGCTCCCATTATCACAACTTATTTCATATCCAGAATTGTCCGATTTACAACGTGACTTATAATTTTTTTTCGTTACATCGTTATAAGATTTAAATATTAATTCTATTGTCGGACAGCCTATAGCATATTCTGCACAATCAAGCTTATATAGCGGATTCCAAACAGTTGTATCCATCAAATAAGCTACGGCCTTCATACTATCTGAATCATTTGAAGGATTTTTTTCCAAAAAATCCCCATTTAGCGCTGTTAGTGTCTGATTTCCTATTATATCTTCTGACCCTTTATATCTATTTTCACTTGTATTATCTTCGACAATATTTTTGAAATAAACTGTCCACGTTTTATATGGATTTAATTCTATTCCATTTCTTCCTTTTGGTAAAAAATCTCTACCAAGATATCTTTTAGTTATTAAATATATATTTTTTTCATCAGCATAAAATATCTGCCATTTCATATTATTATTATCCTTATAATTTGTTACTTCTTTTCCATAGTATCTACTTGGTTCTTTTAAAATATCTTCTTTTGTTACTTTTATAACCTCGTAGTTTTTAACTGAGCCATCACTATTAATTATATATGAATATCCATCTAATGTTATAGTTAAAGGGAATTCATCTCCTGTTACTGTTGCACCTATCTTCTTCAAATTTGTTGATAATTTATCTATATCCAAAACTAGTTTTTCAGTTTGATAACTTCCAAGTATTTCCATTTGAATCTGTTCTCTCGTTGTTGCTTCATCTGTTCTTTCTTTTGCCTCCCCCGCTCTTGTTAATATCCCATTATCTCCAGTTAACATCATTATTGATATTCCTGCTAATATGAGCAAAACAATTATCGTTACCACAAGTGCTATAAGCGTAATTCCGGCTATTTTTTAATTTGGGACCGGGTACTTTTTTTACATTTTTCTTTAAATTATTCATTTCCTTTGTTTCCTCCTTGTATCATCGTAGTAACAAAAACCGAACGATATCCACCAAAACTGTACAAAACATCTCTATACATAGTACATGAATATCTAGTTTCTTTATTTATAATCTTCAAAATTTGAGTTATTCTATATTCCATATTTTCACAGAATCTGTAGATTGGCTTTCTGGTGACAAATAATATTTTACATCAGATTTAAGTTCTACTGTGCAGCGAACTCCAAATGTGTAAGAATTGTGATCACAAAATACTTTACCTGTATCTTCATAAACCCAAACACAGCGATTTGGAGTAGCAGAAGACGGGGTCATTAAATAGTAAAAACAGAAATTGTTTGCATTAGTATTAGGAATTGCACATAAATCACTTGATGTCACATAATCTCCATTTTTTATAGTTTCTCCCATAATTTTTTGTATATCATTCTTATTCATTCCTCTTACAATTGGATTATCTGCAGATATCATTGTATATTTATTATTAAATATTTTCTTTAAACTTGAAATCGATGTTATATGGTTTTCATCTGTTTTGGATGTCTTGAATCCACATTTGCTTATACAATTAGCCCCACTACTGCTAATTTCAGTTTGGAAAAATTTAGTAAAGAAATTGCTAGTTGCATTTGCCCCATTTGTCACAGCTGAGCTTAATGGAATTCCTGCCGAAACCAGTTTTATATGCATTTCGTCTCCTTCACCTTCTACTGACATAACCCTCCATCCATTATATTCAGTAGTTGGTACATATGTATTGCCTTCAAAATATATAGGAATATTATCATAAAACACTGGATATTTCACGTAATCTCCAACATGCATTTTTTCTTCTACGGTTTCACTAGTATCAAATATTTCTGAAGCTAAACAACTAACTATAACCTCTTTTCCTGCCGGAATAATAACTTCTTGTCCATATGCTATCAATTTCCAATTTACATTATCAGAGGCATCGACGTCATAATCAGTTGAAAATTCTTTTTTTAATTCATCCATTAAAGTATCTTTTGTATAACTTCCTTGTCCACCTATTAATGCTGAATGATATGCAAGTTGTATTCTTTCTATTATTTGTGATTCATCTGTATTTTCTTTCGCTTCTCCCGCTCTTGTTAATATCCCATTATCTCCAGTTAACATCATTATTGATATTCCTGCTAATATAAGCAAAACAATTATTGTTACAACAAGTGCTATAAGCGTAATTCCGGCTGTTTTTCAATTTGGGACCGGGTACTTTTTTTACATTTTTAATTAAATCTTTCATATATCTTTAGTTTCCCCCTTTTTTATCTGTTTTATTATTAATAATATAAATAACCTTTAAAATTCAACTGTATAAATTAATTTCTTTTGCCTAAAATCCTCCGTACCCGTGACAGTATTGTCAAAAATCTCCGGTACAAATGGACAAATCTACTTACATTATAAAAAAAAAATGTTTCTTGTCAATATGTAGTATTCCCATTTATGCGCGCATGTACATAGTGGCTGGATTTTTAGGATTTATTTCATTTAATTTACCTTTTTATTACATTTATGTTACATTTTTATATTATTCTTGACAAAAATCTCTAGGGCCAACGGACAAATCTTGAAGAATTTATTGAATAATAACTAATTTTGTGATAATATACTTGTATAAAATTAGAAAGGATTATGCTTATGGTACTTGGAATTGTTGCTGAATATAACCCATTTCATAATGGGCATTTATATCATCTTTTAAAATCTAAAGAAATTACAAAAGATAATTATGTTGTAGCAATAATTGGAGGAAATTTTACTCAAAGAGGAGAAGCCTCTTTAGTAGATAAATGGACCAAATGCGAAATGGCATTAGATAATGGTGTAGACTTAGTAATAGAATTACCTACTCTTTATTCAGTTTCTAGTGCAGAAAATTTTGCAGATGGTGCAATAAAAGTTTTAAATTCTTTAAAATTAGTTGACCATATTTCATTTGGAACAGAATGTGAAGAATTAAATAAATTAAATATTCTTGCAAATACCTTATATGAAGAACCTAAAGAGTATAAACTTTTTTTGCAGTCTGAATTAGACAAAGGTTTATCTTTTCCTAAGGCAAGAGAAAATGCTTTAATCGAATATTTAAATGATTTTTCTTATAGAACTATTTTATCAGGCTCTAATAACATTTTAGCTATAGAATATTTAAAAGCTTTAAAAAAACACCGTTCTAAAATGGTCCCTATTTTAGTACCTAGGGGTAATACAAATCATTTGAATAAAGATTATACCGGAAAAATAACGTCATCAACTGCAATTAGAGAAATGATTCGAAGTGGAAATATTCGTAATCTAAAAAATGCCCTAACTCCTAGTTCATTTACTATTCTAAAAGAAGAACTAAATAAAGGTCATTTTATTAGAGATATTTCGGAACTTGAAAAATTGATAATTTATAATTTAAGAAATTCTACTTCAGAAAATTTAAGAAAACTACCTGATGTATCTGAAGGATTAGAACATTTAATAAAAAAATCTGCGAATTCAACAAATAGTTTATATGAGCTTATAGATCAAGTTTCTTCTAAGCGTTATACAGAAACAAGAATCAAAAGAATTTTATTATATTCTTTACTTGGAATAACTCGGACGAGAAATGGATATTTCAAAAAAGGTAACTCCATATGTAAGAGTACTTGGATTTAGCAAAAACGGAAAAGAACTTTTAAGCAGAATTTCTAAAAATAACCCTAATTTAAAAATTATTACTTCTGTAAAAAAATTTATGGATGAAAATATTAATAGGAATCTAAAAATGATGATTGAAAAAGATATTTTTGCAACAAATGTATATACTTTAGGTTATCAAGCAGATGGTTTAGCAAATTTAGATTTTACAAAAAAAATATTAGATAAATAGGTTTGTCAATAGGATCCCTCTTTTACTCCCCCATTTAGAATTTACAATTTTTGACAAAATATTGATATTATGCTATAATTGAAGATGTAAGCCTATTATAAAATAACATACTCAATATTATTATAATAATAAAGGAGATGATTTGTATTATGAAGGAAAACGAAAGCAATAAAGGAACTTTCCAAAAAAGAGCAAAAAAGGCTGCTGCAGTTGCATTTGCAGCGCGGAATAGCTGTAGCAGGAATAAAAAACCCTACCACTAATAATACTACACCAACACCAATTGAATCAACACAAAATTCTGAAAAACAAACATATCACTTTTCAAGAGAGCAATTAAAAGCCCTTGCAGCAGTTGCATTTTCGGAACAGAACTCAAAAGAAGGGGCTGCAACAGTATTGAAAATTTTACAAAATAGATTTACCAACCTTTATGGAGGCGTTTACAATGAAAAAACTGGAGAAAACGGCTTTTATGATTTTATTAGATATGACAACTGGCTTCAGGATGTATCTAAATATATAGATACCGGTCATTTAGCTAATTGGGCTGGAGGAGGACCTGTAACAGATGAAATGATAGATGTTGCTGAAGCAGTCTTGAATGAAGGAATTGGAATTGTACCGGATTATGTTGACAACTTTGATTCTTTTAAATCTGAAGAATACAATGCTTCTAAACCAATATATAATGAAAATGGCAAATTGGTTGATTGGGAAGATATAACTGATTTAGCACAATACGAACGTGGTGAAACACGTATAGAAAATATATATGGTGAAAAATATACTTTTTATGGCTTTTTAAAATCTGGTTCAGAGATTACATCTGTATTAGGTTATTCAAGTGAAGACGAAAAACTAAAATTAGGAGATTCTTGTTCTAGCTACAAAGATTTAAACGACTATCTTTATTTAAAAAAACTAGCAAACCAATATAAGTCCCACTCTCTAGATAATCTAGATAGCTTTATCCCAAATAATCAACAAGGTGGTAAATCAGATTCAACTATTGAGGACCTAGATAAATAATATTTCTTAAAAGAAGCATAAATCTATGCTTCTTTTAGTTTTTATAAAATTTATAGATAGTTGTCAAAAAGGTCCGTCCCCATTGACAACTTCAAAATCCACTTGTCTTAGTATTTTACTAGCGCTTATAAC
Source organism: uncultured Clostridium sp. (assembly GCA_964437015.1). Taxonomy (GTDB): domain Bacteria; phylum Bacillota; class Clostridia; order TANB77; family CAG-508; genus CAG-269. The sequence continues at coordinate 13,162 of CAYTEX010000013.1, forward strand.
TCTAATCTTAACAATATCTCCTATTTTATATGTTTTCTTGGTATGCTCTCCTACTAGAGTTTTATTGTTCTCATCATAATAAAAGTATTCATCTCCCATATCTTTAAAGCCAACTAATCCTTCAACTGTATTTTCAAGTTCTACAAACATTCCAAATGATGTTATACTTGACACTACTCCTTCATAAATCTCCCCAATATGAGATTCCATATATTCAGCTTTCTTTATTTTTTCCGCTTCTCTCTCTGTTTTTGTTGCTACTTTTTCTCTCTCAGATGAGTTGATTGCTGCTTGTTTTGCAAGAGTTTTATATTTCTCAATAAATTCGTCAGAAACATTGTAATTACTATCCAAATATTTTGAAATTATTCTATGAATAAATAAATCCGGATATCTTCTAATAGGTGATGTAAAATGGCAATAATATTTGCTTGCAATTCCAAAATGTCCTATATTTTCATCAGAATATCTTGCTAATTTTAAAGTTCTTAATATCAAATTTGAAACAACTCTTTCTTCTTCCTTGCCTTTTATTTCATCTAAAACTTCTGCAAATGCCTTTGGATAGATCTTGTCTTTATTTGCTTTTATTTTTAAATTCATATTATATAAAAATTTATTAGCTTCTTTTATTTTGTCTATATCAGGAT
>CAYTEX010000014.1:0-13173 GCA_964437015.1 uncultured Clostridium sp.
ATTTCTGGTTCTTTTAAAACATCTCCATAAATTGAATTAAATTTTCTAACAATCTCCCTACATTGTTCAACCAAAGGCTCTTGGTCCTCCCCGGCCGGCACTACTTCTCCACCTAAAACTGTTATGTCTGCAGCCTGATTTACAGGATATCCTAAAAATCCATAAGTAATATTTCCCCCAAAAACATCCTTTTTTTGAGCAAGTTCTGTTTTGACTGTAGGGTTTCTTTCTAATCTTGCTACTGTAACAAGATTTGAGTAATATACAGTTAGCTCTGCCGTTTCAGGTATCATAGACTGTATATAAATTGTTGTTTTTTCTGGATCTATACCACATGATAAATAGTCAATTGCCAACTCTCTGACATTTTTTCTAACTTTTTCAGGGTTATTAAAATTATCTGTAAGTGCTTGTGCATCTGCTATTAAAACAAATTGTTCATATTCATCTTGAAGTTTTACTCTATTTACTATAGATCCAAAATAATGTCCAATATGAAGTTTACCTGTCGGTCTATCTCCTGTAACAATTCTCTTCTTTTCCATATTTTTCCTCCTTTTTCATTTGGGGACGGTCCTTTTTTGCAAATTTTTTCAAAAAAGGACCGTCCCCATTTGAAAAAATATTATGTTATCTCATATCCTTCTTTTGTGTCTTTAATACTATATCCTTTTAATAAAATCTCGTCTCTTAGTCTATCTGATTCTTCCCAATTTTTATTTTCTCTTGCTATTTTTCTTTTTTCTGCTAGTTCTATTATTTCATCTGGTATTTTATTTTTTTCTTGCTCTATTGGCTCATCTATTTTTAAACCTAAAACACTATCAAATTTTAATAATAAATCTGCCATTTTCTTTGATTTTTTTGGATTTTTTATAACATCCCATACTACACTCATAGCCATTGGCATATTTAAGTCATCATTTATTGCTTGATGAAATTTTTCTTCATAGTTTTTAATCACATCATCTTCTATTTCATCATTACCATTTAGATGATTTTGATATCCTTCTTTTAGCTTAATTAGTGCTTTTGAACTGGAATCTATTGCTTCCCAAGTAAAGTTGATTGGTATTCTGTAACTTGAGCTAAAATTAAACAATCTATATACTTCTGGCGAATAGCCTTTTTTTTGTAAATCGTCTAGTGTATATAAATTGTTAAGACTCTTTGACATTTTGCCGCCATCAACTTTTAAGAAATTAACGTGCATCCAAAATTTCGCAGGAATTTTTCCGCAAAATCCTTGTGCTTGAGCTATTTCATTTTCATGATGAATTGGAATATGATCTATACCTCCAGTATGTATATCAAACTGTTCACCTAAATATTTATATCCCATTGCAGAGCACTCTAAATGCCATCCTGGATAGCATTTTCCAAAAAATGAATCCCACTGCATGATGTGTTCTTTTGGTGCTTTTATCCATAAAGCAAAATCTGATACATTCTTTTTATTTGTATCAAAATCCACTCTAGCTCCTGCCTTTTGCTCTTCAACGTTTTTATCAGAAAGAATTCCATAATTGGCAAGTTTAGAAGTATCAAAGTATATCGTATCTTCTGTTTGATATGTGTATCCATTTTCAATTATTTTTTTTACATATTGTTCCATTATATCTATATGCTCAGTTGCTCTAGCTATAATTTCTGGTCTTTCAATATTTAGTTTATCTATATCTGCTAAAAATTTATTCATATAATGTTCTGCAATTTCATAAGGGTCTTTATTTTCTCTGTTTGCTGCCACCATCATTTTATCTTCACCCTCATCTGCATCTGATGTTAAATGCCCTACATCAGTTATATTCATCACATGTTTTAGCTTATATCCATTATATTTTAATGTCCTTCTTAATGAATCCATAAATAGATATGCTCTTAAGTTTCCTATATGAGCATCATAATATACGGTAGGACCGCAAGTGTATAGTCTTACCTCTTTTTCATCTAATGGTGTAAACTTTTCTTTTTTCTTTGTTAATGTATTATAAAAATATATATCCATACGATCCTCCTTATATAATAAATTTTATTCTTCTGGCTTATCAGCCTCTGAAGATGCCGGTTCTGTTTCATTTTTATTTGAACTTTCCTCTGATTTTGTAGTATTTTCCTTATCTGAAGTTGTGTTTTCTTTGGTTTCATTTTGTTTTGGCGTTTCTTTTGCCTTTACTGTGATAGTTCTTTTTACAGTAGCTGTTTTTCCTTTTGAATTTGTAACAGAATATGTTATAGTATATTTTCCAGCTTTAGAAGTACTTACAATTCCAGATGTTTTGATTTTACTTGTAATATCTCCATCTGTATCGTCTTTAGCTGTTGCTCCTTGCTCTGTATATGTATCGTCCTTATTTAGAGTTATATTGGCGTCTCCATTTAAAGTAATTGTTGGTTCTTCTTTTTTAGTTGGTGTTTCTGTACTTGTTTTAGTATGTTCTGTACAATATGTATTTGGCGGACTTGATACAGAAGAACTTATATTATCCCATAATCCAAGCCTTTCTTTTTCTACTAAATAAGAGTAATATTTTGTAACTTTATTTGGACAATATTCGTTTGCAAGTAATCCCGTATCTTCACATACTTCTGCTGAATTAGAATGTGCATCACATTCTCCAGGTACGGTGCCTTCCACAAAATATTCTGTATATGTATCTGTGCAACTTGATGTTGCTCTTTTTCCTGATGCTTTACATATTGTAGCTGAAACCACTCCATCCGGTTTATCAAATCTTGATGAATCTAGTCCTGAATGAAGCTTTTTCATAATTGCTTCCCAGATTTTACCAGCTGGGTTTGACGAGGCAACAACTTCTTCATTTTGATCAAATCCATACCAGCATGCTGCTGTATAGTAATTTGTAAATCCACATAGCCATCTATCATAATCTGAGTTAGTTGTACCTGTTTTTGCAGCAACATCCATTCCTGATATTGCACAATATGTAGCAGTTCCACCTGATTGTACAACTGATTGCAATATGTTTTTAATAACATATGCTGCCTGCTCAGATATAACTTGTTCTGTTGTTTGCTTGCCTTCTAATATGGTATTTCCATTAGCATCTGTAACTTTACTATAAAACATCGGTCTTCTATATACCCCGTCATTTTCTATTGTTGCGTAACATCCAGCCATTTCTAATGGGCTAATACCTGTAGTAAAACCGCCTATAGACAAAGCTGCTAATCCATCTCTTTCATGGTCTATTGTTGAAACACCCATTTTTTCTAAGTATTCTATTGATTTTGCTGGTGTAAGTTCAGTCACAACTTTTACAAATGGAATATTTTGAGAAGTTCTAATTGCTCCTCTAATATTTATTAATCCTTTTGGTGTATTATAATCTTTTGGTTTATATGTTCCGTTTAAAAACTCTGCTCTTGTATCATCATACATTGTTGCTGCAGTAATAATTCCTTCATTAATTCCAGGAACTAATGATGTTAAAGGTTTTATTGATGAACCAGTTTGTCTAGGACTTTGTGTTGCTCTATTTAATCCTCTTGATTCTGTTTTTTCTCCAAGTCCTCCTACAACTCCTGCAACATATCCTGTTTCATTATCTATGACAACCATTGCAGCTTGTGAAGTTGCTCCTTCATTTTGCTTAGATTTTTTAATGTATTTTTCACTATCGTCAACCATTACTTCATTCATTTTTTCTTGTAGTTCTGAATCTTGTGTTGAATAAATTGTAAGTCCACTACTGTAAACATAGGTTGTAGCTAAGCTTTTTGATATTTCTTTTTCTTTTGCAACATCTTCAATAACTTGAGCAATTGTTGCATCTGTATGATATGAATACATTGTTCCAAGAGCCTTTGATTGTTCAAATTCCAATCCCTCGTCAACTTGTTTTACAGCTTCATCATATTCAGATTGTTCTATTTTTCCAAGCTGTTTCATTTTATATAAAACAGTTTTTGTTCTATTTTTTATTAGTTCTGTATGATCTTTTTCTCCATAAGGATTATATTTGTTTGGTGAATGGTTTATTCCAGCTAAAAACGCACATTCTGCTAAACTCAATTCTGATGCAGGTTTATTAAAGTAGTATTCTGAACCTACTTCAACACCTAAATTACTCTTATTTCCCCCAACAAATATTATGTTTAAATATAGTTCAAGAATTTGGTCTTTTGAAATCATTCTTTCAATTTGGTATGCCTTTGCCCATTCTTTAACTTTTCTCATAATTCCAGCTATACCAGATCTTTCTTTTTCTTGTGTTATATTTTTAACCAATTGCTGAGTAATTGTACTTCCACCAAATGAAGCTTTTCCCATACTAGTAGCGTATTTTACAATAGCTCCACCTGTTCTTTTTATATCTATTCCGTTATGGTCATAAAATCTCTCATCCTCTATTGAAACATATGCATCTTTTAAATCTTGAGGCATCTGATCTAGTTTAATAATTTTTCTGTTATCATCTCCGGAAAGTTCTGCTAATTTGTTTCCGTCTTTGTCTAATATAATGGAATTTGAAGACCCGATTACAAGTTCTTCTTTGGTAATCTCAAAATCGTCTCCCCATCCTCCATAAATCATTCCACATATAATTCCTGCAAATACAACAACTAATGCAATAAAAAGTAATAAACATATTTTCAATATAATTGATAACTTAGGATGCTTTTTAGAAAATTTTATTTTTTCTTTTTTTGTGTTTGCCTTGAATTTTTTAGTAGAATTATTTTTAGTGTTTTTACTAACTTTTTTATTCTTTTTAGTACTCATTTTTACCAATCCTTTCTATGGTAAATTTTATTTTTAATTATATTCAATTTTTTATAATTTTTGACTTTTACATTATATTATAAAATAGAGTAAAATGCAAGAAAAAATGAGAGTAAATTTGCCAAAAATCCCCATATACCTATGGCAATTTTATAAAAAGTATGATATAATAGTAGTATTGCGTAATTTTAAGAAAAGGAGGAGACAAAATTGGATTTATTAATTCAAATATTTAATAACGACTATTTTCAAACAATTACAAAAATACTTTTAATTTTTGTTTTATCTGGAATAATCGGGTTAGAGCGTGATTCATGGAACAAACCAGCCGGCTTTAGAACACATGCTTTAGTTGGTATAAGTGCTGTATTAGTTGTTTTATGCGGAGAGTATTTTCAGAAAGTTTATGGTTCATGTGATCCAACAAGAATCCCTGCACAACTCCTATCTGGAATAGGATTTATAGGTGCTGGAACCATTCTTAGAGATGGTGTTAATATAAAAGGATTAACAACTGCTGCTAGTCTACTTGCTGTAACTTGTATTGGTCTATGTATTGGAGCTGGTTTTTATTTTATAGGTATTACTGCAACCTTTATTTCATACATAGTTTTATCATACTCATATCTTTTGACTGATAAACTTGATCATTTTATTACAAGTGAGTTAAAAATATCATTTAAAGGAAATAAAGAAACAACAATAAAAAAGTTAGAATCTATTTTTGAGTCTAAAAATATTATAATAAAAAAACTACATATTGAAGAAAAAGAAAAAGAAAAAGAATCAGAATCAGAATCAGAATCAGCAGAAGAAGACGAAAATTCACAAAATATAATTATAGATATTAAATATGATCATAATATGAAACTAAGTAATATAATAACATCAATTGGTTCTTTAGATGATATATCAAAAGTTGAGGAAATTTAATAATCCCCAACTTTTTTTCTTAATAATCCTTTGAACTTATAGTAGGATAAGCGAATTTTCTTCCTTGGTCTGAAAATTGATACTCTAAAGTGTGATCCTTGTCAAACGAATTTGTTCCCTTTAAAAAATATTTATATTTCATTTCGTTTGTTGCTCTTCCGTTTCCTCCTATTACTATTGGATCATCCCATGTTACATCAACTTCATACCAAATATTATTTAATTTCACACAGTTCCACGCATGGCTTTCAGTTTCTCCTGAGCTGTTAGTAGCTATTCCTTGCATTAATTCGCACTCATATCCTGCACTATTAGCCAAATATTTAAAGGATTTGGCATATCCCTCACATACACATTTTTTTCCAACAAGAGCACCATAAATACTATATGATCCTGTTTGTTCATATGAAGAGTCATATTCTATATTGTTTATTAGATAATCATGCAAATATAAAATATTTTGATAATCTGTTCCCTTTAGATTAGCTATTATTTTGTTCTTTATTTGCTCAATTTCTATAATAGCCTTTTCTATCTGTGCTGTTGATTGAAATTCATTTGATAAATAGTTCGATTCTTTTGCCGCCGATATATATACATTATACTTCGTTTTAAACATTTTTGTAGTTGTTTCTATATTTAAATACATTTTATTTACGTCTAAATAAAAAATATCTGGATTATCGTGTGTAAATGCTTCTATAGCAGATTGATAATCATCTCCTAGTATATCAGCTCCATTCTCCTGTGAAAGTAATTCTGAAAAAGTATCTTTATAATTAATTACGTAGTTTCCTTGTTTTAAATTATCTTTGTTATTTTCTAGCCCATCATAAATAACTTTTTGATTACTAGTTAATTGATTATAAAATAATTTAAAGTTTCTATTTTCTGAAGTCGAAATTGTATTATTTATTTGAGTTTCATCGCTTGGTATTAATTGTCCTATACTAACAGATGATTCTTTCGAAGTAATTTTATTTGTTTCGTCTGGATCCTCTGTTAATATTTTATCCACCCTATATACAATTGGAGCTGAAGTTTCTTCAAAGAATTCACTAAATATATATTTTCCAAAAAAAATAATTCCTACAATTAAAATTACAAGAATTAAAGATAGAACTAAATTTAAAAACTTACTTTTCATTAGTTTATCTCCTTTCATATTTTACAGTAATAAAAAAGTAATTATCTTTTAAGAAACTTCACCACTTTCGTGGATGACTTTCCTAAAGTATAAAAAAAGCAATAAAACATTATGATTTTATTGCTTTTTTATTTTTATATGTATTACATTTTATAATTTTTTATAATCGTTTATCTTTTTGTAAGAATATATTGCTGATACAGCACATATTATAACAATTAAAGCAACTATACCATTAGAATCTGTTAATCCTGTTTTTGCAAGTGTTTCTGTATTTGAAACATTTCTATTAGAAGTATTGTTTGCTGTATTATTTGTTGTTAATGTTCCAGCTGTATTTGTATTTGTGTTTGTATTTGTAACATTGGTGTTTGTATTTGTAGTATTTATATTTGTAAATAAACCATTACTTGTATTGCTTTCATTACTAGTTGTGTTATTTTCAGTAGAATTTGTTATTGTTAGTGATACAAATGGATCTTGATCCTCTGCATATACAAAATTTGAAAACATAACAATTAATCCTATAGTTATTATTAATATTAATAATTTTTTTACACTTTTTAAATTTTTCATATTATTCAATCTCTCCTTATTTTTTATTTGAATTAATCCTCATTTGTTAACTCTTTTACTATTTTACAACATTTTTTTTAATATGTCAAATATTTTTTATATTTTTTTTTATTACAATTATATTACACGTTAAATTTGAATAGAACAATATCTCCTTCTTGCATGATATATTCTTTACCTTCTTGCCTAACCAGACCTTTTTCTCTTGCTTGTAACATTGATCCTTCTTTTACTAGTTCATTATATGAAATGACTTCTGCTTTTATAAATCCTCTTTGAATATCTGAATGTATTTTTCCTGCTGCAACAGGTGCTGTAGTCCCCTTTTTTATGGTCCATGCTCTAACTTCTGGCTCTCCAGCAGTTAAAAAAGACATCAATCCTAATAGGTTGTAGCTCTTTTTTACTAATATGTCTAATCCTGATTCAGGAAGTCCAAGTGCTTCTAGCATTTCTTTTTTGTCATTTTCATCTAATGCTGAAAGTTCTTCTTCAATTTTTACACATAGTGGTATTACTTCAGAATTTTCCTTTTTTGCATATTCTATAACTTTTTTTACGTTTTCGTTATTTTCTGCATCTGATAATTGACTTTCAGAAACATTCGCAATATAAATAAATGGCTTACTTGTAAGTAAATATAAATCTTTTACTATTGGTTGTTCTTCTTCACTATATTCAAGGTTTCTTGCAGGTATTCCATTTTCCAAAGCCGTTTTTATCTTATTTAATAAGTCTATTTCTAACTTATATTTTTTGTCCGCTTTTAACATTTTAGTTGCTTTTTCAAGTCTTTTTTGAACTGTTTCTATGTCAGCAAAAATAAGCTCTAAATTAATTGTTTCTATATCTCTAATTGGATTTATACTTCCATCTACATGAACTATATTTGTATCATCAAAACATCTTACTACTTCTGCTATAGCGTCTGTTTCTCTAATGTGTGATAAAAATTTATTTCCAAGTCCTTCTCCCTTACTTGCCCCTTTAACTAAACCTGCAATATCTACAAATTCTACAACAGCTGGTGTGATTTTTTTTGTATTATACATTTTGCCCAAAACTTGTAGTCTTTCGTCTGGTACAGCAACTACTCCAACATTTGGCTCTATTGTACAAAATGGATAATTTGCACATTCCGCTCCTGCTTTTGTAATACTATTAAATAACGTACTTTTTCCAACATTTGGAAGTCCTACTATTCCAATTTTCATTGTTTATTCCTTTCATTTTCTATTTTCATCATATATCTAAGATATTATTTTATAACTTTTATAAAAAAATGTCAATAATAACTTGATTTTTGGCTCTATATTTTATATAATATCAATTGTTATTTTGTTTAAATTAATAATTTGCCTTCATAGCTCAGTCGGTAGAGTGCGTCCTTGGTAAGGACGAGGTCACGGGTTCGATTCCCGTTGTAGGCTCCAGATGTGCGAAACTATCGTTTCGCAGTGAATAATGAAGAGTGAATAGTTTTAAGATTGCTCTAAGAAGCACATCTGTACTATTCATTTTTCATTTTTAACTACTCACCATCAACTATTAATTAATTATAAAATTATTCATGCTAAACATATACGTTCCCATTGGCAAAATAATGGAAATGAATAATCAAGAGCAAAATCAAGCAGTAATGTATTTGATAAACGCAATATAAAAATAAGAATGGCATGTTAAATTTGCAATTTTATGTAAAATATTGTATAATTATAAGTGATGTAACACTTTGCATTACTCCGTTACATCTTAGAAGTAAACAACATTGGCGCGTAAATACGCAAGGAGGTTTTTATGGCACAGGAAGTTTTCAGAGAAGTATTTGTATCCCCTTTTGAGAAGGAAACCGAGGGTGATGCATTGAAGGTTTTGCAGGCAATTCGTGACGTGCATTCCGCAGAATACGGTTGGAAAGAAATTCGTGGGTTTGTTGAAAAACTGCCGAACGGAAAATATAGAGCCGTGCGGGAGCATGTTCAGTACAAGTAACTTCCAGCAAAAAAAAGATTTATCTTTTTCTCTCTCTTTATGAGGGAGTTTTTCTTTTATGCTGTCGATTTTGACACTTTTTTAATTAAATTGTGTAAAATCACTTGTATGCTTATAAATTTTTATGTTAAAGTAAATACAATAAATCGAATTATATAAGAGATATTGAAACAGAGCATATCATTCTTTCGCATACCTGTTTCGAAATCGCTCCAATAAATACTGTTAGAAATTTGAAGGAACTCTGTCAAAAGATTTACCTATTCCAAAGAAAAGCCTAAAACAATTGGAAAAAAAGAATAGTCAAAAATTTAAAAATATTAATTAATAAATTAAAGATGACCTGTAGCACAATAGGTCATCTTTCTTTTTCTATTTTTTAATAATTTCCTGTATCTTTTAAAGTATACCATAAATCATAGAAACTTCCATCGTTTTTAATAGCTAAAGTAGTTATACCATTAGAAGTACTTGATAACGTAAATTTAATAACATCACTAATTTTATTAATTTTTCCGTATGATACTACTTCTGCTTGTACGTGGTTAAACATATGAACAATAGGAATATATTCTACTGTGCCATCTTCTAATAGTATAAATAATGTATCTCCTGATGAATCTTGTCCCATTCCACCAAAGAAAATATCTACAATTTTTTTATCAAAGCTAATTTTAGAATTAATCATATCATTTCTTGTACTTGTCCAAGTTAATGAATAAAACTCTATAACTTTAGTTGGAGTAAAACTAAATGTTAGTATCTTCTGTGTTGAATCAACAGTTATCCATATCCCTGCATTTCCTTGACATGATAAAGTATAATCTTTTTCACCACTATTAACTGATTTTGAACCATCAAATGTAATTAGTTGATTTACTTCGTTTTTTTGAATATTGGATTTAATTTCATTGTTTTTAACATCTTGTTTTTCTTCAACTATTTCATTATTGGTTATATTAGAAATACTATCTATTTTTCCTTGTAAATTATTAACAGTTCCACTCAAACTACTTACTTGTGACTGAAGTTCCGTGGATTTTTGGATTTCTGTTATTTTATCATTATTTAGTTTATAAATAAATATTCCCATTACTATTATTGCAATTATTGCTATAATTAATAAGAATGTTGATAAACTAATCTTTGCGGTATTCTTTTCTTCCATTTTCACACCTCTCTTTCTTTTGTAAAATTATTTATACAACTATATTTTATCACTTATGCTATTTTTTTCAATTTTTTTTTTGCATATCTACTTCGAAAACCCTCTAAAATGCATAGAAGACTACTATTTGAAACTAATTAAAAACTTCAAATTCTTCTATTTGATTACCTCTTAGGTAGTCTTGTATTGACATTTTTTTTGCATTTTCTCCTTGTATTTCTAGTACTCTAAGAATTCCTTTTTTTGTTTTTATAAATATACCCTCTTTTTGATTTGAAATTAAAACTGTTCCATTTTTGAACATTTTTATATTTTCTTCGTCATAACCTATGTTATTTGCAACTTCTACCTTCCAGAATTTTATTTTCTTTCCGTTTAAGAATGTATATGCTCCCATTATAGGATTTAGTCCTCTAACTAAATTTTTTATTTCCACAGCTGTTTTATTTTCCCAATCTATTTTTGACATTTCTTTTTCTAGCATTGGTGCCATTGTATATTCGCCTTTTTGTGGTATTCTCGGTGCTATGCCTTTTTCAATTTGATTTAAAGTTTCTACTAAAAGATTTCCTCCAATTTTAGATAGCCTTTCCCAAAGCTCTCCTGTAGTTTCATTCTCCCCAATTTGTACTTTTTTTGTTAAAATCATATCACCTGTATCCATGCCAACATCCATATACATTGTTGTAATTCCTGTTTCTTTGTCTCCATTTAAAACTGCCCATTGTATTGGTGCAGCTCCTCTATATTTTGGAAGTAAAGATGCATGTACATTTATACAACCATATTTTGGGATTTCTAGTAGCTCTTTTGGTAAAATTTTCCCATATGCTACAACACATATTACATCTGGATTTATACTTTTTATTTTATCTATAAATTCTATATTATTTCTTACTTTTTCTGGTTGAAGTACTGGAATGTTTTTACTAACTGCTAATTCCTTTACTGGAGAATATATCATTTTCATTCCTCTACCTTTTGGTCTGTCTGGATTTGTAACAACTGCTTCTATATTATAATTTTCATCAATAAGCGCTTGTAGAGAAACCTCTGCAAAATCAGGTGTTCCCATAAATACAATTTTCATATTAAAATATCCTTTCTGAATTATTGTTTAGGAGGAATGTATTCTAATGTTCCTGGTAGTACTTTGTCTGTAAAAAGTACTCCATTTAAATGATCTACTTCATGACTTATAGCTTGAGCTAATAAATCTTTTGCTTTTAATTTTATAAGTTTTGCATTTCTGTCATAAAATTCCACCTGCACTTCAGTTGGTCTAACAACTTTTCCAAATTCGTTTGGAAAGCTTAGACATCCTTCATCACATTCTTTTTCTCCTTTTGTTTTAAGTATTTTAGGATTGATTAATACATAAGGACCTTTTTCGTCTTCTACATCTATAACTATTATTTGCTTCAAAACTCCTACTTGAACTGCAGCTAGTCCAACCCCATTATAGTGATACATTGTTTCTAGCATATCATCTATTAAAGCTTGATTTTTTTCTAATGTAATATCTTCTATTTTTACTTCTCTTGATATTTTTCTTAAAATTTCGTCTTTTTGTTCTCTTATTTGTCTAAGTGCCATGTCTTTAATCATTCCTTTCTATTTTACTATCAATTCAACTCACATCATATTATTTGGATTAATATCTACATATATATTTGTGTATTTTAGATTTTTCTGATATATATTTTGTAAACATTTATTAATTATAATTGTAACCTCTGGAGTTACATTTCCTTTTGCAATTATTCTCCATCTAAGTTTATTTTGAATTTTATCTATCGGTGATGGCATTGCTTGAAATACGTTTATTCCATATTTTTCGAGATTTTTCTTCATTAAATTATAAACATATAAACTTGAATCCTTTATCTCTTTTTCATTTTCTCCTGAAAATCCAATTACTATTATATCGCAAAATGGTGGATATTTCAACTGTTCTCTCAATTTTATTTCAGTATTGTAGAATAAATCGTAGTTTTGTTCTTTAGAGCATTCAATTGCAAAACTTTGTGGATTGTAAGTTTGAATTACTACTTTTCCTGGAAGTTTTTCTCTTCCTGCCCTTCCGTGCAACTTGTGTTAATATTTGAAAAGTTCTTTCATTTGCTCTAAAATCATCTTGGTTTAAGCTTCCATCTGCTGCTATTACACCAACTAATGTAACATTTGGAAAATGGTGGCCTTTTACTACCATTTGAGTTCCAATTAAAATATCAATATTTTCATCTTTAAATTTATTTAAAATTTGTTCATGTGAATTTTTCTTCGTTACTGTATCTATGTCCATTCGTATTGTTGAGGCTTGTGGAAATAGTTTATTAATTTCTTGCTCTAATTTTTGAGTTCCAGTTCCAAAATATCTAATTTTTGTACTATTACAATTTGGACAAATTGTAACTGGTTTTTCAATGTGTCCACAATAATGACATTTTAAAATATTTTGTGCTCTGTGATATGTAAGACTTATATTGCAGTTTGGACATTTTAGAGTATATCCACAGTCTCTGCACATAATAAAAGTTGAATATCCTCTTCTGTTTAAAAATAAAATTGTTTGTCTTTTTTCTTTTAAATTATTCTGCATTTCTTCAT
>CAYTEX010000015.1:0-11313 GCA_964437015.1 uncultured Clostridium sp.
AAGTTGCTTAGTACCTAATCAAAAAATGTCCAATTTTTTGGGTTCAGTACATTTTGCACTTTCTTTTTCTTTATTTTTTTCTTATATTCCATACTTCATCTGCTTCGTTCCAAGTCGCTGTGATATCAGATGGCAGACAAACTATGGGACGGACCTCATCGAGAGTAGATCCGAAGTCGAAACGGTGCGCACTGCCATTGTATAACACAAGCATATCACGAATAGTGCCATATGCCGAAGAAAACTCCAATCAGAAACCATAGCAATTATTCAATGCTGATATTTGTAAGTCTAAATCACCTAATTCATTATATGATAGACTCTCTATATATTCATTCTTCAGCATTCGCTCTATTGCTACTTAGTTTCATCAGTGTTCAGGGTTGGTTTAATAAAGTGAGACACGGAAGCCGAAGTCTTTGTCCGCATGCCTAAAGCATTACCCCCACGGAAAGAAACTGGAACGTTTATACCACTATCGTCGTAACCTCCACCTCGATAACATATAGGAAAGCTTGAGTTTGGAGTTTTTTCAAGAGTCCATTCCCATACATTTCCTGCTAAATCAAATATATTCTGTTTTGCCATATTATCTGGTATTGCTCCTGTACTAAAACATTCTGGAGCTGCACTTGTGGAACTAGATCTAGTATGACTTGTCCCTACATCTTTAAATAATGGTGTTGGATATGAATCTGCAAAACTCCAATATCTTCCCCTAGTTATTGTAATTTCTATTCTACTATAGTTTCCCCAATTTGAGCTATCTTTTGTTAAACCATCTACATCTACTGCATTTTTTTCTTTTAAATATTTTAGCACACAATCCCACTGCACACCAAACATTAAACTACTATTATATTCGCTATCTATGTTTTCTACTCTTGTTGCAAGTGTTTGAGCTTGGCTACATGTTACCCACATAATTGGTATTTTATCAAATTTTGAATATGGTTTTAAATCATTACTTATATCTCCTGCTCCTGCTTCTGCTCTTCCTACATCCTGTCCTGCTTCATATCTTCCTATCCAAAACCCTCCATGATTATATACACTTTTTAACATATTATCATACAATATATTATAAGCTGTTGGACTTGCTATTCCACATCCATCACAATATTCATCAACAAATCCTAGCTTTGTTGTTTTAGGATCTCCACCTGTCGCTGGTAGTAAGGTTTCTGTATATGCTAATAGTTTTTCTATTATTGCAGTTCTTTGATCGGATGTTAAGGTTTCTATTTTTTCAGGTAGTGTTGTTGGATAATCTGGACCTGCAAATGAAATAGTTCCTTCTCCAGTTAGATTTTTGTTTGGTACTTCTATCCATACATATTCATTTCCTAGGTTTACAGTATCTGTTGGGTTTTCTGCATCTGTTATTACTAATCCATTTTCTAATGTTGTTCCTGGTAATTGATGGAATGCTGCACTAGGATAAAATGGCTTTGTTCCTTTTTTAGAAGGTAATTTTGTAACCTTTTCTTCAGGAATTACTGTCCCACCAATTTCATAGTCTTTTCCATCTATAGTCACTTTAGTCAAATCTTCTGATAGTTCATATTTATTTTCACCAAATTCTTTATCTAAATTATCTTTTAATAATCCTTCTGTTGCTTCCCCTTTTCCACCTGTCAATGCTGCTAAATATGAAAGTCTTACTTTTTCTTGAATATTTGCCTCATCAGTCATTGTTTTTGCTTCACCTGCTCTTGTTAAAATCCCATTATCTCCTGTTAGCATCTGTATTGATATTCCAGCTAATATTAATAACACTATAATTGTTACAACAAGCGCTATAAGTGTTATTCCGGCTATTTGTTAATTTGGGACCAGGTCCTTTTTTTACATTTTTCATCTTTTACCCCTTTCTTGTCTTTTGACTTTAAATCTACTTACATTTTATTAAATTCTTATTTTTTTTTCAATATGTAGAATATCTGTGTGTTTATATATGTTTGCAGCCGCAAAGGTTTCGGAGTATATTACATTTGTATTATATTTTCGTTACGCTTTTGTTACATTTTGCTCAAAATTTCCTGTACGAATAATTCATTTATATTACAATTTAATTTTTTAATTTAGCCTTCTTATACTTCTCTAAATAATTCTCATAAACAGTATTATATATTGTTTCTGCATATTTTTTTATTCCTTCGCCTTTTGTATGTATTCCATCAGCATAAAAATATTCTTTATGCCCCTTTGAAGCCACATCCCATTCAACAATATGAATATTTGGATAGTCTTTTGCAAATTCTCTAAACTTATCATTAAATGTTGGGTCATCTGCACCTACAGCATTTACCCAGTATAGTTCTCTATCTCCAAGTATTTCCATAAGTTGCTGATTTTTCTTAGTTGAGTATTCTCCATTGTTAGCCAAACTTAAAATAACTGTATTTCCAAGTTTACCTTGACTCTTTAAGTCCTTTAGGATATTTTCCCCAACTGAAAGTGGTCTTGAGACTTTACCATCAAAATAGCCATTTGGGAACTTTTTATATAGCTCTTTTATTGCACCAAGCAGTACAGAATCCCCTATTCCAACAACTTTTAGATTACTAACTTCTTCTGCTACTTTTTCTTTATCAGCTTCTGTTATTTCATTTGATTGTTTTTCGTTTTTGTTTTTTGTTTCTTCTTTACTATTAGTAGCTACTGTCATTATATTTTCTTTGTTTTCTGTTGATTTATTATCATCTTTTGTTGTTTGATTTTCTTCATTTTTTTGTTCTGTTATTCCTGCATTTTCATTTAAAATCTGCTCTAATTCTTTCATTTCATCTGTGTGGTCTTTTTCTGTTATAAGAAAGAACCCTCCTAATATTATAATTAAAGTACAGAATATAATTCTTATAAATTTTACTACTTTCTTTCTTGATTTATAGTTAATTATCAAACTTAAAATAAATGCTATTATAAATGTTAAAGCAATAATAGGTATTATTTTTAAAATTCTATTCATAGGAACATTTTGCATAAAGAATATTACAGGATATTGCACTAAATATATTTCATAAGTTATCTTTGCAAAAGCTCTTGTAAAAATATTTGATTTATTTGTTTTCTTTGTTTGTATTACTGAATATTTAATCATTCTTGTTGAAATAATTGTTGCTATAATCATAAATACTGCGAATAACTTTGACTCTGCAGATACAAAAATACTAAACACTATAAGTATAATTAAATATGCATTAAATATTAATGAATTATTTGTTTTTAGGAATTTTGGAAATCTATTTTCATACTCATAATGTATTAAAGCGAGTAATATTCCAAATAGAATTGAAAACACTCTTGCAAATGTATTATAATAAACTACCATTATATCTTTTGTAGCACTCATGTAATAAAATAAAACTGTAGATGCAATTGTTAATAAACTAACTATTATTATTGAAATTAAATTTAAACCTTTTTCTTCAAAATTTTTTAAAAACTTAAACACAATAGGAAAAACGAGTTCAAATTGCATTAATATTGATATATACCACAAGTGTATAAATGGTGAATTTATATTTTTAGTAAAATAATCTAAATTTGCACTCAATTGCCAAAAATTATTATATCCAAATATTACTGATAATGTTTCTTTTTTCATATTAAGCCATGTGATATTTGGTAATATTTTCGCAACTATTATGGTTATAGCTACAGTCATTATTAGTGGCAAATATAGTGTTTTTAATCTATTAATATAATATGTTTTTATTGAAAACTCTTCTTTCTTTAATGCTGAAACGCAAGTTAAATATCCACTTAAAGCAAAAAAAGTACAAACTGCTAAAAATCCTCCTTTTAATATGTTTAAGTGGTATAATAAAACCATTATACATGATACATTTCTTATTATATCTAATCTTCTATAGTACAATTTTTTATTCTTCATTTTTTACTTCTTTCATATTAAATAATAAAATTAAATAATTCTTATTAAATATTACTATAAAAAATCAAAAAAAGCAAGAATTGTTTTCTTGCCTTTTTATGTTTTAACGGAAACCTCCGGCCTCCGCCTCCGCCTCCGAAAGAGCCTCCTCCTCCGCCTCCAGAAGAGAATCCCCCTCCTCCTGAGCTATAACTTTGAGCAGCTGCTCTTGCTGAATTTGCACTTGCAACACCTCTAGAACTGCAATAATTAATATAAATAATATTATCATAAGATCCGTAATTTGTTTGTTCTATCATATCTGGATATAATTCTTTAAATTGCTTTGATACCTGTTTTGCAATTCCCATCATTTGAGCAAATATCAAATAATCTTCAAATAGTTTTACTTCTATAGCTTGTCTATCAGGAATTAATGTATATTCTAATAAAAATTTCTTTAATCCTGCAAGTTTCATAGCTTCATTTTTTAATTCAGGTGTAGCTGTATATTTAGTTCCCATTACTCCACTTCCTGTACTTGTTAAAAGCCCATCTGAATTTAGGTTTTCACGTTGTTCTCTTAATATTCCATCAAACCACCTAAGAATTTTGTTGTAACTATTTCTGCACCAAATTTCAAACTCTTTATTTTCTAGTATACCATCTTTACTTGCAATATGCATCATATGAAATAATTCAGTTTCTTTTTCGTTGTCAAATTGTCTATTTGAATCATCTCCTAAAATAATAACAGTATTTTCTTTTTTGAAAATCATTCCACCTTCTCTGTTTTCTGTTCTAATTATTCCTGCCTTTAACCATTTTAATATAATTGCTCCTAAAATATCTGTTTTATTTTTTATTATTCCATATTGATATGCAATATAATATGCTTTAAAAATGTCATTATTACATGGTATATCTCTAAAATATGGGACATCTCTTGGTATTCTTTTACCAAGTTGTCCATAATTAAAACCATATTTATTTCCAGTTGCAAATTTAGCCAAAATAGTTATTATGATAAATGGAATAAATACGAAAAACTCTCTAAAAACATATATAATGCTTCTAATGATAGATGCTTTTTTTTGATTATATTTTTTTGATCCATTTTGTGCCATTTGATAATAATGTTCAAATTTATAATCTAGTTCATTGCTACAAGAAAATGTTTCTCTAGGAAATTTTGCAAGAATAGTCATATACTCAGATGTTCCTAAAGTTCCATCTGAATCCATATAAATTGCCCCATTATTTACATAGCAAAGTCCACCATAATTACCATATCCCCATACATCTATTGTATCTTGAAAATATTTATTTGAGTGAATTTTTATTTTTACACTTCCTATAGAATTTGAAAAATCATAAGGTATTAGTGTCCAATATACCATTTGACAATCAGCTAAACTTGAAACAAAATTTGTAATTGTATATTTTACTGTATATGTATTAGAGCCATAGTTACTTATCCCCCAACATAATTCAACACCATTGCTTATTTTATTTATTCCACATTTATATGCTTTGCTACTTAAACTTCCAGATGTATTCCATGAATTCAATGTTGTATAGTTCTTAGTATTATCACTTACTGTTAAATTTGTAATTTTAGAATTTCCCAAGTTATAATATGGATGATAGCTTTCAGTTCCTTGATTAGTCCTACATCTCCATACTTCTGTTATATTTGCATTTCCATAGTCGTCTATATTTATATCCATGTTTATACTGCTTATTGAATTTGCATGTACTATTGTCTTTATATTTATAATTGCAATAAAAAAAATAATTGTAAAAAATACTTTAAAACATTTATTTTTCATTTTGCTTCCTCCCTAACCAAAAATACTATTATCGAGATAATCTATTAATTTCTGCTCCTAAAAATATTACATAAAAACACGTATATGTCCACATCATAATCAGCATTAAAGTTGTTAAGCTACCATAAGTGCTAGAAAATCCTTTAAAAATATTTAAATATCTTGAAAAAATAAATGACACTATATTTAGTAATAAAGACGAAAATATGGCTCCTTTTATATGACTTTTTAATTTTAATTTATGTCTAGACATAAATTTGTATATAAGTAAAAATACTATAAAAGCTCCTATAATAAATAAACATTGATATGTTATCTCTGATAAAATTGTATAATTTTCAAATAATCCAAAATATTGCTTTGCAGTTGATACAATTGTTTTTCCAAACACAAGTAGCACCATTCCTACAACAATTAAAACTATGAATAAAACTGTCTCTATTATTGAAGCAATTTTTAGATATATCCAGGATTTTTGTTTTTGATTTGGCAAATTATATATAGTATGCAATTCCTTTGTTAGGGCAAATAGCCCCTTTCCTGCTGACATTAATGTAAAAACTATCGATATTGATATCGTTCCTAATGATTTTGAATAAACTTCTCGAACTATTCCAATAATAAAACCATTCATATTTGATGGTATTATATTAGATAAAATTTCTATTAATTCTTCTGAATTTATATTTGTATATTGAATTAAAGTTAAAAGCAATATAATAAATGGTATGAAAGATAAGATTACATAATATGCACATTGAGCTGCAGATTCACTAATATGGTCTTCATTCATATTCTTTAAAAGAGTTTTAGTTCTCTCTAAAATTTTTTCTTTCATAATAACCCCTATTCATATGGCGGAGCAAGAGGGATTTGAACCCCCGCGCCGGTTTCCCGACCTACCAGTTTTCGAAACTGGACTCTTCAACCCCTTGAGTATTGCTCCAATTAGTTGTTAACTCCATGAGTAACCATTGGAGTTTCTTCTGTTATTTTCCTAAATACGTATCCTTGTTCTAAACCCCAATCTATAATTGAGTTTAATGCATCTATTGTTTTGTTGTTCTTTGCAAAATCATGCATTAATACTACATTCTCTCTACCCGGTTTAATACCATTTGTAACATTTTGGTATACTTTTTCTGATGTTTTTGCGTGTCCTGCATCATCAGAATCTACGTTCCAGTCAAAATATCTATATCCCTCTTCTACTGTTCTTTTAACCAGTTCAGTCATTACACCTTCACAGTACTTTTTACTTATTGTATTTGAACTTCCTCCAGGAAATCTTATTATTTTAGACTGTGTTCCTGTTGTCTGGTATACTTGCTCTCTTATTTTTCTAAAGTTTTCCATACATGTATCTGCAGACTGATATAGCTCTGCATAGGCATGTGTATATCCGTGAAGTCCAATTGTATGTCCCTCTTCATATTCTCTTTTAATAAATTGCTCATGTTGTTCATCATAATGAAGTATAAAAAAAGTTGCTTTTATATTTCTATTCTTTAAAATGTCTAAAATCTGTGGTGTAGAGTCTGAAGTTGGCCCATCATCAAATGTTAAGTAAATAATTCCTGTTGCATTCTCTTCCTCTTGTTTTGCTTTTTCACGTTCTTCTTCCTCTTTTTTTTGAGTTTCAATTGCTATTTTCATTATTTCTTCTTCTTGTTCTGCTTTTTTTTCTGCTTCAATTTTGACTTCCTCAGCTCTTTTATTATGCTTTATAACAACGCTAAAAATTGCTAATAGTAAAATTATTATTATGATAATAATTACCATTAAAACACGTTTATAATTTAAATGTCTTTTATTTCTCCTTACTTCTCTATTCATTTTTTACACCTTATATTACTATGTCTTTTTTTTTGAAAATTATAATTATTTATCAGTTTATCATTTTATCACTTTGATATAGGTTTTGTCAATCAGTTGTAAATAGTTTAATAAAATATTAAATCATCAGAAACTGGTTTCATTCAAACCAGTTTCTATTTTCTTGCAAATTTTTTTTCTATTTCATATCTTGACATCTTTATTACAATTGGATTTCCCTGTGAGTTTATAAATGGATTTTGTAATGATAATAGTTCTTCTATTAGGTTTTCTATCTCATCTTGTGAAGTATGTATTGGCATTTTTTCAGATACTCTTGATGAAATAGCATTTATAAATTTTGCTTCTTTTTGGGCTTCATCTATTCTTGGTGCTTGATTTGTTTCTTCTAAAATTTCTTTAAACAATTCTTCTGTATTTAAATCTACACATATTTCTGGCACTCCTGAAAGCTTTATTGTATTCTCTCCAAATTCCTCTAAGGTAAATCCAGCTTTTTCAAACAACTTCATGTTATCTTTTGCTATGTTCATTTGCTTTGTATCCAATGAAATTATATCTGGTAATAATAACATTTGGGAAGATTTGTTACCTTGGTTGTAAAAAATATATTTGATTTTTTCATACATAATTCTTTCGTTTGCCATTTTTTGATTCATTACATAAAGTTCATTTTTTATTTCTAAAATTATATAACTTTCAAAAGCCGTTCCTATTAATTTGTAATCTGGTTTACTAAATTGCTCTTCATTTTCAAACATAGATAAATTATCCTGTGAAAAATCATCATCATTTAATGTATAGAAATTTTTATTTTCTTCGTTTTCTTGCTCAACTTCTTTTCCCCCATAAGGCTCTTTTCCAAATAATTGCTTATACATTTTTCTAAATGATATTTCTTTTTCATCATCTTGTTCTTCTGGTATTTCTTGTTTTTCATCTGTTTCATTTTTTTCTTGTTCTTTTAAGTTATCTGTTATTTCTCTATCTATTTCTATTTCAGCGGTATTATCTTCTACTAATTGATTTTCGTGGGGATTCTCTATGTCTTTTGTCTCTTTGTCGTTTTCATCATACTGTGCTAATATTTCTTCTGAATTACTTTGAACTTGTATGTTTTCATCTTTTTCCATGTAATTAGTTTCTAGTTCTCCAGTCTTTTCTTCTTCTTTTTTATTGCTTGTTTTATCTTCTACCTCTATCTCATTTTTGTTATTCTCACTGTCCATTTTCTCTTTTGGTGGTATACTTGAATCTTTTGGTAATGCTGAACTATATTTTTCTGCCATTTCTTTATATTTATCTGTTAACTTAATATTAGGATTTTCTTCTGTCTCTTTTTTTAGCTCATCTTGCAATAATTTTAATTTACTTAATATATCTTCTCCTGAAAAGTTTAATTTAGTTGTTGTTTCTTTTACTGTAGGAACCTCTTCTTTGATATTTGTTTCAATATTTTCTTTTTGAGGTTCTCGTTCAAATGAATTTAAATTAATTTGGTTTTCATTTATACCTTTTTCTTCTTTTGTTATATCTTGCTTTAATAATGCATCTTTTATTGCATGATACATAGCTTTAAACACTGTATTTTCTTCAGAAAATCTTACTTCAAGTTTTGCTGGATGTACATTTACATCTACTTTAGATGGATTCATTTCTACATTTAATATTAAAAATGGAAATTTTCCAAATGGCAATGTTCCTTTAAATGCTTGCTCTACAGCAGAACTTAATGTTTTATCTTTAACGTATCTAGTATTTACGTAAAATATTTGATTTGATCTATTTGATCTACTAATATTAGGTTTTCCTATAACACCTTTTATCTTCATGTTTTCATATTCATAATCAACCTCTATTAGATTATTTGCTACTTCTTTTCCAAATATACTATATATTGCATCTTTTATGTTTCCACTTCCATTTGTGGCAAGTACAATTTTCCCTGTATTTATAAATTTTATAGAAACATCTGGATGACTAAGTGCAATTCTTGTAACTACAGCCTCTATATATCCTGATTCTGTAAAATCTTTCTTTAAAAATTTGTATCTAACAGGTGTATTAAAAAATAGATTTCTTATAGTAATTGTAGTACCTTTTGAACACCCTATTTCATCTAATGAAAGTTTATTTCCACCTTCAAGAACAATTCTAGTTCCTATCTCATCTGATTCTTGCTTGCTTACAAGTTCAACATTTGAAATTGCTGCTATACTTGCCAATGCTTCACCTCTAAAGCCCATAGACTTTACTTCTTGTAAATCATCTGCTGACCTTATTTTGCTTGTTGCGTGTCTTTCAAAAGCCATCTCTACATCATCTTTTTGAATTCCTTTTCCATCATCTGTTATTCTTATAAATGAGATTCCACCGTTTTTTATTTCTATTGTTATGTGTTTTGCTCCTGCATCTATTGAATTTTCTACCATTTCTTTAACTACTGATGCTGGTCTTTCTATAACCTCTCCAGCAGCAATTTTGTTAATTGTTAATTCGTCTAATAATACAATGTTTCCCATAAAAATTTTATCCTTTCAAAAATAATTACATTCAAATTATACCATTAAGATTTTTGCATTTCAATAAAAAGTAACACATTTTTTTTATTTTCATAATATATAACATACGAAAGAGCCAAGAACTAAAACTTAGAATAAGGAGGTATTCTTATGCATAATAATGATATTCTTTGGTTCATTATTCTTTTCTTACTTCTTTTCTGTGGTGGCTGTGGAAACAGAAGTTGCTGTGATAATGACTACAGTTCTTAGTTTTCCAAGTAATTATACTTAACTTTTATATAGAAAGGAGGCGTTTTATTATGCCAGAAAACAGAGGTGGATGCGGTTGTGGTTTTGGACTAAATGATGACTGCATTTGGATTATTATTCTTATACTTTTAATATTTAGCTGCTGTGGAAATGGTAATAGAGGATGCTGCTAATTTGCGCTAAACTCATATAAATCATGACTTTCCTAGTATATAAAAAACTTTGGTAATAGAATTTTTTATATTCTATTGCCAAATTTCATTTTTTGTGTTATTATATTAGAGTAGTTCATAGGAGTATAGTGTCAATGGTAGCACATCGGTCTCCAAAACCGCCTGTGAGGGTTCGAATCCTTCTACTCCTGCCAAGCAAAAAAGCCTTGATTTTAATTAAATCTTGGCTTTTTTATTTTTTATTTTCGGTTTCAATAATTTGCATATTTTACTTATTTTTCGTTGTCAAATTATGAAACTATTTTTTTTATTTCTTCATTATTTTTTAATCTTTCACTTAAAAAGTGTATTGCTCTTTTATCTTGGTTAACCGCAATTTTTGCAATTTCCTCATTATCTCGCAATCTAAAACTTGCATACTTTATAATCAGTCCTTTATTTGAAACCGCTGCTTTTACTATTTCTTCATCATCTCTTAAGTCCTCTGATGCATAATATAAAGTTTGTCCATAGTTTTTTACACTTTCTAAAATAATATCCTTGTCTGCCTTTAATCTATCTGACGCATAGCAAGCTGTCCAAGGAGCTTTTTTAATTGCAATAAGCATCATTTCTTTATTATCTTTTAGTCTATCACTTGCGAATTCCATTGCTTCCCCATCATTTTCTATAGCATTTTTTACAACTTCTTCATCATCTTTTAAAGCATTTGATGCCCACTCTAAAAGCTTTCCTTGATTACTTACTGCATTTTTTACATATTCTTTATTGTTACTATTTTTTTAATTTCTGTAACTTCTGGTTCTTCCATATATTTGCTC
>CAYTEX010000015.1:11336-13099 GCA_964437015.1 uncultured Clostridium sp.
ATTTATATATTTCAAGATATATTTTATAATCTCTTAAAATTTTTCTAACATAATTATTTGTTTCGGTAAAAGGAATATTTTCAGCATCAGTTCCATCGCTTTTCAAAGTTCCTTTACTTATCCAACTATCTACATTTCCAGATCCAGCATTGTACGCAGCTAACGCTAATTCGTTATTACCATATTTTTGTATTAAAATAGATAATAACTTTGTTCCCAAATTGATATTTATATCAGGATCATAAATATTTTTTTCTGTAACCTCAATTCCAACTTTAGGTGCAATTTCTTCTGCTGTCGGATATAAAAGTTGCATTAAACCAATTGCTCCTTGAGAAGATTTTGCATTTTCATTAAAGTTGCTTTCAGCCTTAATTGTTGCATAAATTAAATACTTATCTACATTGTATTCTGCAGAATATTTTTCTACATATTCAGAATAATCTATTTTATATATTTTTTTTAAGGTAGCATTTTTAAGCTTGCTAAAATTTGCACAAAATATTATAACTAATAATATTAATATAATACTTACTATTTTTTTCAAAGTTTTCTCCTTTTTTCATTGGATTTTTTAAGAACGGTCATTCTTGTAAATAATAAATCAAGATAGATTTTCAAAGCCTCACCATATTTATCAACATAATATTTTCAAAAAAGATACGTCCCCAAATGAAAATTTTTGCAAAAAAGGACCGTCCCCAAATGAAAAAATCACTTACAATCATACCAATTACTTGCTTCAGATATGTCAGCAATTAATGGTACTTTTAGTCTTGCGGCACTTTCCATTGATTGTTTTAAAATTTGTTTTATTTGTTCTTTTTCTTCTATAGGCGCTTCTATCATCATTTCATCATGAACTTGTAATACTATTTTAGATTTTAAGTTTTTCTCTTTTATTTCTTTTAAAACTTTTATCATTGCAATTTTCATTATATCTGCTGCTGTTCCTTGTATTGGTGTATTCATTGCTGCTCTTTTTCCAAACTCTCTAATCATATAATTGTTTGATTTTAATTCCTGAATATATCTTTTTCTTCCAAATTTTGTCTCAGCATATCCTTTTTGTTTTGCTTTTTCGACTATCTCTTCCATATATTTTTTTATTCCTGAATACTCTTCTAAATATTGATCTATATATGCCTTTGCAGCTTTTCTTCCAATACCTAACTGTTCTCCTAGTCCAAAATCACTTATCCCATATACAATTCCAAAATTTACAGCTTTAGCACTACTTCTTTCCTCTTTTGTAACTTCTTCTATTGGTTTATGGAGTACTTTAGAAGCTGCTTGTTTGTGTATGTCTTCACCATTTTTAAAAGCCTCTATCATATGTTTATCTTCTGACATATGTGCTAATACTCTTAGCTCTATTTGAGAGTAATCAGCATCTATATATACACATCCTTCTTGTGGGGTAAATACCTTTCTTAGCCTCTTACCTAGTTCTATTCTTGTTGGTATATTCTGAAGATTTGGTTCTGTAGAACTTATTCTCCCTGTTGCTGTAATTGTTTGATGAAAAAATGAATGTATTCTTCCAGTTTTAGGGTTTATATATGGTCTCATTCCTTCTACATAAGTTGAATTTAATTTAGAAAGTTGCCTGTAATCTAATATTTTTTCGATTATAGGTGATTCTTTCTTTAATTTTTCTAGAACATCTTCTGCAGTAGAATATCCATTTTTGGTCTTTTTTATAACTGGTAATTTCATTTTTTCAAATAAAATTTCACCTAATTGTTTTGGTGAGTTTATAT
>CAYTEX010000016.1:0-12124 GCA_964437015.1 uncultured Clostridium sp.
ATATTTTGAAATAATAACTCTCCTATCTTCTAAATTTAATTTATATATCTACCTCCCTACAATTTTAAGAAAAAACTATATTGAAAAAACAAAGGAAATTGTAGATAATTCTTTAAATAAATTTAATATAAAAGGTATCGTGCTATCACATATATCTCAAATTGATTTATTTGAACATTATGAAAATTTAGATTTTGTAGGAAATTATACTTTAAATATTTATAACTCAAACTCTATTAATGAACTAAAAAATATGAATATAAGTTTTGCTACAGTTTCACCAGAACTTGACGAACAAGGACTTACCCAACTTTTATCAAATAGTTCCTTACCTAAAGAATTGATTGTATATGGAAATATTCCTGTGATGACAACAAACTATTGCTTCTTAGGGAAATCAAATAAATGCTATAAAGAATGTGAACATTTATGTTTAGACGATTCTAAATATTATTTAAAAGATAGATTAGGTATGTTATTTAGAGTTATTCCAAATAATAGTCAAACAATTAGTACAGTATATAATTCTAAAACAACTTCTATTGAATATAAAAAATATAATATAGACTTTGCTCGAATTGATATTCTAGATGAAAGTGTTGATGACATAAATAACATTATTAATTGTGTAAAAAATGATGTACGTTTTGAAGGAAAAAATTTTACAAATGGAAATTTAAAAAGAGAAATTTAAATTGGGGATAGATTATTCTATCCCCTTTAACTTTCAAATAGCTTCCCTATTTTGTGACTTGGTAAAAAACAACCAAAGTTGTAATACCAATTTTATTCTATTTTTTTAATTAGCACTTAGTTTAATTATTAAGTCCATATTATCATCTTCTGCTGCTTTATTTTTTCGTATTGCACCACACTTTTTGCATTTAAAAATTATAACATATCCTTTTTTCTTGTTAACTTCTAAACCAATTGGCTCTAAATCTCCATGACATTCTTCAGCTCTATCTCCAGGATTAACATCAACATGTTTTGAATGTAGACAATATGGGCAGTGGTTTCTGCAAGAATATCCAAGTTTTGGAACTTTTTTTCCACAGTTTTCACATATAAATTCTTCATCAATCACAGTAAAATTTCTAGTATACAAAATATCCTCCTCCAAGAAATTCTTTTAACAATGAATTATTAGGAATTATATCAGATGGTATAGATTTAAAATATCTTAAAATTTCTATTAGTCTTCTTGCCTCTGCATATTCTCGTTCTGTTTGAGGAATTGCTTCTAATAAAGGCATTGCTATATCTTTTAAAGCCGCCAATTCATATATTAAAGATGTATTAAAAATACTATCTGCTTCTTCTTGATATGGAAAAATATTTTTTTCTTCTCCCCTATTTACTTTTGGCCATGCTTTTAAAGTATGTTGTGCACTATAGTTTCTAAATTGATAGTCTCTTACAATACGTCTTACAAGTCTAGCATCTGTTGTTGATATTCTATTTAGTCTATCCATATTTAATATTGTTAAATCACTTATATACACCTTATATTTTTGCTCTTTTGGAATTAGCTCTGTTAACTTATCATTTAAACAATGTATCCCCTCAATAACTAAGATTTCATCTTCTGCTAAATGCATTGTCTTTCCTTTGTACCTTTTAGTTCCAACTGAAAAATCAAATTCAGGGCACTGTATTACTTCTCCATTTAATAATGATGTTAAATCTTTATTAAATAGTTTTAAATCTATAGCTTCTATATTTTCAAAATCATATTCTCCATTCTCATCTAATGGAGTATCTGGTCTTTCTACAAAATAGTTGTCAACAGATATAGTTACAGGCTTTAGGCCATTAATTCTTAATTGTAATCCTAATCTTTGTGCAAATGTTGTTTTTCCTGATGATGATGGACCTGCAATTAGAACCATTTTTACTTTTTCATTTGCTGCAATTTTATCAGCAATATTAGCAATCTTTTTTTCGTGAAGTGCTTCTTCAAGCATAATTAAATGTTTTACGTTACTATACTTTGTTTGTCCATGTTCTGTTATTATTCTATTTAACATATAAACAGTTCTTACACCTAATATTTTATGTATATCATTATATTCGTTTAAAGCCCATAATAATTTCTTATATTCTTTATATTCTGGTAATATAAATGGATTAGTAGATGAAGGATATCTTAGTAAAAATCCTTTATCATATCTAACTAACTCAAAAATATTGGTAATCCCTGTGCTAGTAGCTATATCCTCATAAATATAGTTATAATATTCTTCACAATAGTACATATTTATACTTTCATTTTCTTGCATATCTAGTTGCAGTCTGCCTTTTGATGAATCTTTTTTTTCATAAATTTTCTCAGTTTCTTCTCTTGTAAGAATCTTTTTTGTAATTGGAATATTTTTCTCTACAATTCTTTTCATTTCAGCTTCAACATTTTTTATCATTTCATCTGTTTCATTAATATTATCTAAATCGCAATACATTGAATTTGAAAGCTGATAATTTACCCTAAGCTTTGCCTCTGGATAGATTCTTTCAAAAGCCATAGCCATAATAAATATTAATGTTCTTCTATATATTTTCATTCCGCCTTTTGATGCAATATCTACTAAAGAAACTGTACCATCTTCTGTAATCTTATAATCTAATCTTTTATATTCATTATTGTATTTTGCTCCAATAATAGGTACCTCATTTTTTTCAATTTCATTTTTTAAAACTTCTTGAATAGAAGCTCCTTCTTGTACTTCAAATTTTTTATTATCATATAATACTTGCATATATATCATTTCCTTTCTTAATACTCTTTACAATATTTATAAAAATTCTATACAAATTTATTACCTCGTGCTACTAATTATATCATTTTTACATAATAATGGTCAACTTTTTTTTACTCCTTGTCATAAACATATTTTTTTATCATATAAATTACTAAAAGCAAGTACATATTTTTTAGTACCATAAGGAGGTAAATTAATGGAAAATCTCGGATTATACCAAGATATAAGCAAAAGAACTGATGGTGACATATATGTTGGAGTTGTAGGTCCTGTAAGAACTCGGAAAATCTACATTTATAAAAAAATTTATGGATCTCCTGGTTATTCCAAATATTAATAATGATTACAAAAAAGAAAGAGCAAAAGATGAGCTTCCACAAAGCAGTGCAGGAAAAACTATTATGACTACAGAACCTAAATTTGTTCCAAATGAAGCTGTAGAAATAACAATAAATAATAATTTGAAATTAAAAACTAGATTAGTTGATTGTGTAGGCTATCTTGTTCCAGATAGTATAGGTTATTTAGAAGACGAAAAACCTAGAATGGTAAAAACCCCTTGGCAAGAAGAAGAAATGCCATTCGAAAAAGCTGCAGAGATAGGAACTAAAAAAGTAATTCAAGAACATTCTACAATAGGTGTTTTAATTACCACTGATGGAAGCTTTTCAGAAATTTCAAGAGAAGATTATGTTGGAGCTGAAGAACGTGTTGTTTCTGAACTTAAGGCCATAAATAAACCTTTTGTTGTTCTTTTAAATTCTGAACATCCCGAAAATTCAGATACAATAAATTTAGCATCTACTCTTGCAGAAAAATACAATTCTACTGTTCTTCCTATCAATTGTGCAGAACTTGACATTTCTGATATTAATAATATTTTTTCAAAAATATTATATGAATTCCCTGTAAGTCAAGTAAACTTTTCTTTACCAAAATGGATTAATGGATTAGATTTCAATCATCCTTTAAAGCAGGAACTTTTCGCTCAAATTCAAGAAGCTTTTTCAAACATAAATCTATTAAAAGACACAAATAACTGCATAAATAAAATTACTCAAACAAATATAATTACTCGGAACTCAGATTAACAATATTGAGCTTGGTACAGGTAGAGTAAATGTAAAAATTGAATTAAAAGATGAATTATTTTATCAAGTATTAACACAAATGACAGGTGTTAGTATTTCTAATGAAGGCGACCTATTTGCAATTATAAATAACTTAGCATCAACTAAAAAGAAATATGATAAAATAGCTCTTGCCTTAGATGAAGTTGATCGCAAAGGATATGGCATTGTTACTCCCTCTATTGACGAACTAATTTTGGATGAACCAGAAATGGTAAAACAAGGATCACGTTTTGGAGTCAAACTTAAAGCAACTGCTCCAAGTCTGCACATTATTAAAGCAAATATAGAAACCGAAGTATCTCCTATTGTTGGTTCAGAAAAACAATCTGAAGAATTAGTAAATTATCTACTTTCTGGTTTTGAAAGTGATCCACAAAAAATTTGGAATTCAAATATTTTCGGAAAAAGCTTACATGAACTTGTAAATGAAGGTTTACAAGCCAAACTTGCTAAAATGCCTGAAGAAGCACAAATAAAGCTTCAGGAAACATTAGAACGCATTGTGAATGAAGGTTCCGGAGGATTGATTTGTATAATTTTATAGACACAAAAAAAAGCCCTAAGGCTTTTTTTTATTTTGGGACACACTTTCAAATTTAAAATCTTCTCTTTTTTGCGATTTTAATTCCTGCAAATGTTAAAACTATAATTGTAGCTATTATTACTTTAGTTTCAGATTTTTCAAGCATTAAAAGTCCTGTTGATATTGTTATCATCATTTTTGAATCTGATTTATTATCTTCTTCTGTTTGCTCTTTAAAGTTTGCTTGATTACTTGTTTTAGATAATTCTACTTTATTTGTAACTTCTCCAAGATTATTGTCTCCTTTTTTCCATCTTAATGTTATTTCTATTTCTTTGTATTCACCTGGCTCTATTGTTTCTTTTTCTAATGCTGTCGTTTTTAATGTTGTTCCACTTATATCCCATTTAATTTCATTATCTGTTTGTATAAATTCCAATTCTTCTGGAATTGTTTCTTTTATTTCATTTGCTATACCTGCTATTTCTCCAGTATTAGTTACTCTAATCTTGTATGTTACTTTTATTTCTGCTGTATCTACCTTATTCTTGTTGATATCTAGTTTATAAATATTATCTCTTTTTTTATAGTTCTGTCCTTTTTTACTCTTATCATCTATTTTTACACTATCTACCCATTTTTCTACTTTTAAGTTGAATATCTTTTGCCTATAGTAATATTTTACTGTTATTTTTTCATCTCCCATTTCTCCTGATGTATTTTCTGTTGATTTTACAAAAATATAGTTGTCTATCTCTTTTGCACTTGTTTCATATTTATCTCCAATATGTCCATTCTTTACATCTTTTTCTGCTAGTTCTTTTTCTTCTCCTTCTTCAAGGTATAGTGTTTCTACCTCTGCTTTCTTTATATAGTAATATGTTACTGTTATATCTTCTTCTGTCATTGTTCCTTTTGCATTTTCTGGTATTTCCACTAAATCATATTCTTTATATTCTTTCTGCTCTGTTTTGTATTCATCATTTCTGTATCCATTTATTGTTTCTTCATCCATTACCATTCCTGTTGTTTTGTCTTTATGTTCTACTTTTACTTTTGTTTTTTTCTTATAATAGTAGTCTACTTTTGTCTCATCTATTGTCATTGTTCCTGTTGCATTTTGTGGTAATCTTTCTTTTACTATTTCATAACCTTCAAATACTTCTTGTGTTGTTCTATATTCATCTCCTTGGTGTCCTTCTATCTTTTGCTCATCTTTTAATTTTTCTCCTGTATCTACATCATAATAGTTTACTATTACTCCTGCTGATTTATGTATATAGTAGTAATTAACTGTTATTTCATCTTTTGTCATTGTTCCACTTGCATTATTTGGCTCTGCTACTAAATCATATCCTTCAAATTGCTTGTTTTCAGTTGTATAGTCTTCTCCTTTATATCCTTGCTTTATTATGTTATCTGTTAAACTATTTCCTGTAATTTTGTCTATATATCTTACTGTTACTTTTGTTGGATATCTATAATAATAAATTACTTCCACTGGATTTATTGTCATTATACCACTGCTATTTGTTGGATTTTTTTCTTGTATTAGCTCATATCCTTCAAATTTATTTTTTAAATCCTGACTATCTTCACTCTGTGGCTTCGATTTTATATTATATGAATCTCCTTCATTTCCAGTATGAGTTTCATTATATAAAATTTCTCCTGTTATATCATCTATATGTTTTTCTATTACTCCGCCTGAAATATGCTTATAATAATATATTACAGTTATTTCATTAGTAGTCATTGTTCCTTCACTATTTGTTGGTAATTCTTCCTCTACTAATACATAATTCTCAAAGTTCTTAGAAGTTGTTTTATAACTGTCTCCTTCTAGTCCATCTTTTGTTTCTCTTGAACTATCTCCATTTGCTTCTGGTATTTCTTCTCCTGTTGCTTTGTCTATATATTTTGCTGTTACTTTTGTATTCCTTTTATAATAGTAAATTACTTCTATTGGTGTTGTACTACTTTCTAATGTATATGTTCCAGTTGTATTTCCAGTATCTTCTACAAAAGTATATTCTTCTATTTCTTTTTTAGTTGTTGTATAGCTTTCGTCTACTTTGTCTGTCTTTTCTTCTTTTAAAGATGTCCCATCTGATGCTTTTATTTCTTTTCCTGTGTTCTTGTCTACATATTTTACTACTACTTTTCCAGTTTTCTTTGTATAGTATAGATTTATTAAGTTTTTATCTATTTCAGTTCCTATAGTTAATTTATTTTTACTGGTATCTCCTGCTACATCAGCTGAAGTATAGGTATATTTTTCTATTTCTGTTTTTTCTGATGCTACTGTTATTTCTGTTCCATAGTCTTTACTTTCTACGGTTTTTGCTGTTTTTATTTCTTTGTTTGTATCTTTATCTATATATTTTACTGTATATGGGTATTTCTTTAGTTTATAGTAGTATGTAACAGTTATTTCATCTTTTGTCATTTCTCCACTAGCATTTGTTGGATTAGCAACTAATTCATAATATTCTGGTACTTCTACTGGACTCGTTGTATATGAATCCTTTACTTTTCCTTCTATAGTTTCATCTGTTGCTGTTTCTCCTGTTTTTAATGGTACATTATCTGTTGTTCCATCTATATAGTGATGTACTATGACTTTCGTGTCTTTGTATGTTATTCCTGCATTTTGATATTCTACTTTTAATTCTGGGCTCAATATACTGTCTAATCCTGAAATTATATCTGTTTCACCATTACTATTAAATTTGCTATTTATTTCTATGTTTGAACCTACTTTTTTCGTTGTTACTTCTCTTATTCCGTCTTCGGTGTAATATGTTATTTGTACTTTGTATTTTCCTTTTACCATATTTTCAAATTTGTAGTATCCGTCATTTTCAGTAGTTATTTCTGATATTTCGTTTCCATCTATATCTTTTGCTTCTGTTCCATCTTCATTTAATAGGGTTACTATTACGCCAGACAAATATTCTTCTCCACTATTTATTACTCCATCTTTATTGCTATCAAACCATATCTTTCCATCTAGTGTTCTTTTTACTACTTGTACCTTTACTGTTGGGGAAACTATTTCTTCTGTTCCAATGTTTATTTGTGCTGTAGCTGCATTTTGGTATGTATCTAGAGGCTCATTTTCATTTGTTTTTATTGTAATTTCTATTGTTAGTTTGGTTCTAGCTGGTAATTTTCCAACTACTGAAAATCCTGTTAATTTTTGGTCTATAGTATTTCCAGATATTTCCTCATTCCATATGCCTGTAGTTCCTAAATCGGTATCTTTTGCTGTAACATCTGTTTTTACTTCTTCTGCTGAACTAGTGTATAGTTTTAAATTGTCATTTGTTATTTCTTCACCTGTTGCAGTATTTGTTTGTTTTAGTGTTATCTTTTTCACTTTATAATCTCCACTAAAACTACTTCCTCTTTGATCTCCATTATATGGAAGTACATCTAACAATTGAAATGTATTTACATCCTCATCTGTTTTGTTTAATGCTGTTACAGTAAATTCTGCTTCTGCATCTTTTTCTATAATTGGTGTTTCTGTTGTTTTATATAAACTATAACTAGCCAAATTTATTATATTAATGCTTGTTGTAGTTGTTCTTAGTTTTTCCACAGTATTCCCTATTTTCGTTTGTTCTCCCTCTGCTAATTCTTCATTCATAACACATTTTATTTCTAGCTGTGTTCCATTTGACAACTCTTCATTTATTTCCGCATTAAACTTTATTGGTTCTATTTGTTCATTTACTTTACATCCATATTTATACCATACTAGTGTTTGTGTTCCATCTGCATTCTCTGTAATTTCAGGTTCTCCACTATTTGCTGATCCCACTTGATATTTTAGTCCATCAGGTAAGGTTGTTGTTATCTTTAACGTTACGTTGTTTATGTCAACAACACTATCTACTGTTAAAGATGGCTCTACTTTAAATGTTGCAACATTTTCATTTCTACTAAAATCATAATTGACTTTTTCTTGATCAGCACCATCTATTGCTTTTATTGATATCTTTTGTTCTGCTCCTATAACTAATAAACTGTCTCCCCACGATGTTCCCCCATAATGTGTTCCTGTTACTATTTGTCCATTTTCATCATATGCTGTTTTTACGTATTGTCTGCCTTCTGCTGACCATCTTACTTGAGGATAATCATTTTTATTTGTAGTTAATAAATGTGTTTGTGTTGTTCTATCTGGAATATTTTGTTGATTATATATTCTGGCATCACTTACTGTTTGATATACTTTTCCAATTTCAGCTGTATTTTTTACATTATATGGAATGTTTATATATGCACCATTTCCTGGTAAATATTTACCTGACTTAGATTCTGCAAGATATCCAACACATATATAGCCAGACTGATTTAGTTCATCTAATGTATCAAAATATACTAGTTCTTCCATAGTTGTATCTATCATTTCCTGGTCTGAAGTCCATCCTGTTTTATCACTTTTTGCAACATATAAGATGTTATATGACATTGCTGCACTTCCCGTATATTCTTTGCCTTTATCCCATGTTCTTAATTCAATTGCCTCATCATCAAATTTTACAAGATGATCTACTCCATAAACTCCATCTATATTATCATTAGATGCTCCAGCTGCAATATATGCAGATATATATCCGCTAAATCCAATGGTTGCTTTTTCATTTCCTTTGTTCCAATCCTTTCCTCTTTCATATCTTTCATAAACTGTGTTTTTTGAAAAACTTCCATTTGCAGAAATATTAATATTTGTATTAACTATATTATCAGATGATTTTTCATCTTTTGAGCCAATTTGATCAGAGATTGTTTTAAAAGAAATATTTGAAGTTGTGGCTTTCATATAAATACTAGTTACATTTTCTACTCTTTCTGGTATTTGCATTATTGCTTCTATATAGCCGCTGCTAAAACATCCAACATTATCATAATATCTTACAGTATTACTATAACTATCATTACTTGGAAAATTATAATCGCCATTAAATTTATAACCAGCTACTGTTATATGGTATATATATGGTTTATTTTCATCTTGTATTATTGTCCAGTTACCCCCATTATAACAAGATGCTACTCCTGAACCTTTATTATATGGGGCTGCATTAGCTCCATATCTAGATTCTGGATCATTTAACCAATACAAATTTCTTCCATTTTTTCCTGTATTCGGTGTTTTTAAATTTTCTTTATAATCCCACATTTTAGGTGTGTATTCTGTTTCTTCTGTAACATCTGTTGTTCCAATAGCTTCATTAAATGTTATGTCAAAAGAAATATCACCTTTTGGAAGCTCAACACCTTTTAGTTTTTTATCACTATCAGTATTATACAATTGTAAAGTTAATCCATACCCTTGCATTCTTCCAAATGTAGTTGATTGTGTTTTTTCTTCAGACTCTTCTCCTGTTGACTCATCAAAATAGCTTTTATAGTTCAAATTTGAATTTCTCTTTAATTGCACATTTAGGCTTGGTGCAGCACTTACTTTTACAATAGAATTTAGTTTACTTTGGTCTTCTTCATTTGCTTCAAGCACATATTTTTCGTTTTCTGTATTTCCAACCAAATTCATAGTGAATTTTGGTGCTATTTCTAGTCCATTTGGTGCCCCTAAAACTTTTAATACCAAAACTAATGTCTGTTTTCCTGGTACAGTTACTTCTGCTTCAGGTAATGTGTATTCAGCAGTAAACACTCTTCCATTATCACTTAGTTGTGCATTTTCTGCCCATCCCATAGAATCCAAATCCCATTCAACAACTTTTGGCGAACCTTCTACATTCATTATATTTTCTGGAAATTCTGCTCTTACTTGTATTACTCCACCCTTGTAGCTTTCCCCTAATTCTGCATTTTTTAGTTTCATTGTGTTTTCTATGGTCCAAGTTATTTGGTCAAATGAACGTACTATATTATTGCCTTCAGAACTATCATTTCCTGGTTCATCATCATCATCAAATGGTCCAGTTCCTGTTTTCCTGCTAATTATGGCTGCTTCTGTTACTATTCCATTTTGACCTACTTTCTCTATTTCTTCTTGCTCCATAGCTTGCAAGTGTTTTTGTTCTATACTTTTTTGTATATTTTCTATCTTTCCAGAGTTTATAAAAACTATTATTCCTATAATAATTAATACTAACCATATTGCACGAAATTTTATTACTCTATTATTATTTTTTTGTTTCTTAGTCATCTTATGCCTCCGTTTTTATCTATTTATCTTCTTTAATTCTAAGCTTTTAACAATTAATTGTCAAGCTACTTTTCTTGTATGTAAAAGCCAAAAAAATCTTGTACCCCTTACAAATACAAGACTTCGATTATTTAGTTATACAACATTTTGATGTTATTACAATGTTGTTACAGAATTATTACAAAAATATTACAATAACATTTCTATATTATCTATATATTATTAATTCTTTATGCTTTATGGATATATTAAATTGGAGCACTTTTAAAACAGTGCAAGAAATCTCTGGTAACCCTGCATAATTTTAGATTACTATAGCTCAGAACCTGTAGTTTTCTTTGCTTGTTTTATTAAATAGTTGAGTTTTGCTTGATTAGCCTTTATATTATATGTGTAATAATCAATTAAATCTTTTTCAGCATATTCAAAATTATTATGTGCTTGTAATAATAATTCTTTTGTAACTATAATGCTTTTTATTAACTCTCTATGTTTTTCTTCTTCGCTTTTATCAATTATGATGCTTTCTTTAATATATTCCTCTTCCATTAATCTACACCTCTGTAATATTATATGCAAATTTTCGAATTTTAGTATTTTGTTGCTAAAATCTCCAGTACCTGTGGCATAATACTTGATATCTGTTGAAATTTGTTATATAATACATATAAGTTTTTTTAAAAAAAGGGGTCGTATTATGATTGATATTAAATTTTTAAGAGAAAATCCTGATGTTGTTAAGGAGAATATTAAGAAAAAATTTCAAAATCATAAACTTGTTTTAGTTGATGAAGTTATTGATTTGGACATAAAATATCGTGAGTCAAAATTAAATGGTGACAACCTTAGATCTGAGCGAAAATCACTTAGTAATCAAATTGGTAGCCTTATAAAAAATGGCGAAAAAGATAAAGCTGAAGCTGTTAAAGCAAAAGTTCAAGAAATTAATAATCAATTAGAAAAAAATGAAGAAATAGAAAATGAACTTTCTGAAGAAATAAAAATCAGAATGATGAAAATCCCTAATATTATGCATGAATCTGTTCCTATAGGTAAAGATGATAGTGAGAATGTAGAAGTTCAAAAATTTGGTGAACCAATAGTTCCTAGCTACGAAATACCTCATCATGCAGATATTATTGCAAAATTTAATGGTTTAGATAAAGAATCAGCAGGAAGAACAAGTGGAGTTGGTTTTTATTATTTAATTGGTGATATTGCAAGACTTCATGAAGCAATGCTTGCATATGCTAGAGATTATATGATTAACAATGGCTTTACTTATGCCATTCCCCCATTTATGATTCGTTCAGATGTTGTAACAGGTGTAATGAGTTTTGAAGAAATGGATGCTATGATGTACAAAATCGAAGGTGAAGATTTATATTTAATTGGAACATCAGAACATTCTATGATAGGAAAATTTAAAGATCAAATAATAAAAAAAGAAGATCTTCCTATTAATATGACTTCATATTCTCCATGTTTTAGAAAAGAAATTGGTTCACATGGATTAGAAGAA
>CAYTEX010000017.1:0-11985 GCA_964437015.1 uncultured Clostridium sp.
GTCCATCAGTATCATTTTGTTGATTTTGTTGAGTTTGCTCTCTATTATCAAGTGCTAATATTACATCTTTCAAATAAATTCCATTTGTGAAAGCATTGAATGATTCTGGGTCAGATTTGAAGTATAAAACTATGCGTTGAGTAGTAATATTAAATTTGGCAAATTTTGAAAATGTAACATTAGGTTCGTGTTTTTCTAAATATTGCATTAAATAAATTAAAGGCATTATATTATACGCTTGGGTAATCATACTATCTATATCTATCCCATTATAAAAAGATGCTTTAATTTGATAACTAGAGTCTATTGAATATTCGATATAATTACCCTTATTTTTAGCATCTAATTCATCTTCCCATTTATCATCTCCACAGCGGATAAAAGAGTAAACTAAATCGTTAAGTATAGTTGATAATTGCTCTTTATTTCCATTTTTATTTTTATCTTTAATCATATCTTTTATTCCTCCATTTCATGCGGGAAAATCACTAAAATCAATGTTGTTATACAATAAAAATATTGAAAATTAAATATTTTGGTTGCCCCAAAAAGATCTGGTTTTAAATTAGCACAAACTCTCAAGTGCTAATTCAATCATATTATTTAATCCTTTTTCTCTTTCTTCAGATGTTGCAAAAGAATTTTTATACATAGAATCTACTACAGTCATAAGGCAAGCAGCATTTTTATTTAAGGCCTTTGCAGTATAAAGTAAAGCAAAAGCTTCCATTTCAGTTCCTAAAGGATTGAAGTCATTAGGAATTCTTTCATTATAGCTTTTTTGATCTATTTGATATGCATCAAAAATTTCAGTACATAGCGTGTGACCTATTGATAGTGAAATATTTTTTTCTTTGGCTGTTTTTATAATTTTATTATTTAGTTCTTCACTTGGTTTAACATAGTGGTCATCTATGCTTGCAAAAGTATATGCAAAATTGCCTTCTGTATAGACTTCTGTTGTTAAAATAATATCAAATAAATTTAAATCTGGATTATTTGCACCGCAAGAACCTATTCTTATAATATTTTCAACATCATAAAATTTATAAAGCTCATAGCAGTATATTCCCATACTTGGCATACCCATGCCAGATGCCATAACTGTAATTTCTTTTCCATTATATGTTCCAGTAAATGCTAAAATTCCTCTAACATCGCTAACTAATTTTGCATCTTGTAAGTATTTTTCTGCAATAAGTTTAGCACGATTTGGGTCTCCAGGCATTATAACATTTTTGGCAATTTCACCATTACTAGCATTATTATGTGGTGTTCCCATTAAATTACCTCCTAAATTTTTCTTAATTATATATAACAGATCAAATAATGTCAAATATTTATATAGCACTAATGTAATGTAGACTATTATCTAGTAACTAAATATTTGATAAAATTTATAAAAACCCTTGTATTTTATCTTAAATTATAATAAAATGTTCTAGTAAAAAACAGAAAGAAGAGGAGAAAACGATGGAAGAATTAGATTTAAAAGAACTATTCGATTTATTTATAAGTAAAATATTTCAAATACTAATAATTATAATTATATTTATAGGAATAGGTGTTGTTTATACTGTTGGATTTGTTGAGCCAAAATATAGTGCAAATACAACTCTAGTTTTAGCAACTTCAAATGAGAGTGATAAATCAATTACAACAACGGATGTTACTTTAAACTCTAAACTGGTTTCTACATATAGTGAGATTGTAAAGAGTGATTCAGTAGTAGGTACAGTTATAAGCAATTTAAATCTTAATATGAAAGATAATGAATTAAAGAAAAAAGTTTCAGTTAGTGCTGTTGAAGATGCGGACATTATAAAAATAACAGTTACTAATGAAGATGCAGATGAAGCAGCAAAAATTGCAAATGAAATAGCCAAAGTTTTTAGTGATAAAATAAAAGATTTATATAAAATAAACAATATAAGTATCTTAGATTCAGCTACACCAAATTATACACCTTCTAATATAAACCACACAAAAGATATAATTATATTTGCATTTATAGGTGTCGTAATAGCTGTTGCTTATGTATTGATTTCAAATATGCTAGATACTACAATAAAATCAGCAGAAGATATTGAAAAAGGTTTTGGAATTCCTGTTTTGGTTTCAATTCCTATGATAGAAAGTATTGCAAATTCTAAGGGAGGTAGAAGATAATGAGAAAAGAGGTTATAGCACATAAAGACCCTAAATCACCTATTTCTGAAGTCTTTAAAACATTAAGAACTAATATACAATTTATGAGTAGTAGTAAAAAAATGAAAACATTACTTGTTACTTCTACATTTCCTGGTGAGGGTAAAAGTTGGGTAACTTCAAATTTAGCTGTTACTTTTGCACAAGCGGGGAAAAGAGTTGTTTTAATAGATGCAGATATGAGAAAAGGTAGACAGTATGCTATATTTGGAGTTTCGCCAAGACCAGGATTATCAAATTTATTGGTAGAATTTGATATAGAAACTGGAAATTCTGACAAAATCTTAGACTATGTGCAGGAAACAGAAGTTGAGAACTTATTTGTAATATCAGCAGGAAATGTGCCACCTAATCCATCTGAACTATTAGTTTCTCAAGAAATGTCTAGGGTTTTAGAAGAACTTAGACAAATATGTGATATAATAATTATTGATGGAACTCCTTGTGAACTTGTAACAGATTCGGTAATTTTATCTAGAATTGTGGATACAACAATTGTTGTTACAGCACATAAAATGACCAAAAAAGATGCTTTGCAAAGAGTTGTAAAAAACATAAAGAATGTAGGTGGAAATTTAGCAGGTGTTGTAATAAATAAAGTTCCAATATCTGCAAAAAAATATGGAGAAAAATATTATTACTATGGAAATGATAAGGGAGAACAACATAAAAAAAGAAATCCAAAAGTTAAAGAGAAATTTAATAGTGAACCAATACATATTAAAGATTCAAATGAAAAAAAATTTGAGCAGAATATAAAAACTAAAATAGATAAGGTTGAAGAAGAAATACCAAAGGCATTGCAGGAAAAAAAAGAAAGTCCACTTGATAGTCCAATGCAAGCAAACAATAAAAGTACTAATAGTATTATAAATCAAATAAATGAATACTTAGAACAAGAAAAAAAAGGTTAGATTAAGAAGGTGAAAGATATGATAGATTTCCATACACATATTCTCCCTAATATAGATGATGGTTCAAAAAGTGTTGAAGAAACTTTTAATTTAATAAAAGAGGCTAAATCTGCAGGATTTGATTCTATTATATCTACATCACACTACATAGAAAATTATTATGAAGTTGGAGTTAAAGAAAGAAGTGAATGGATAAATGCACTTTCAGAAGCTCTAAAAAAAGAAAACATAGATATGAATTTATACTTAGGAAATGAAGTTTACTTTTCAGAAAACATAATACAGCTTCTAAATGAAAATAAAATTACTAAAATGAATAATTCAAAATATATGCTTTTTGAGTTTGCAATGAATGTAAAACCAATTAATGTTTATGATGTAATATATGAAATGCTCCAAAATAAAATTGTCCCTGTTTTAGCTCATCCTGAAAGATATAGGTTTGTACAACAAGATCCTAGTTTGATATATGAACTAATTGATACAGGAGTTTTAATGCAAGCAAATTATGCAAGCATTATAGGTTGGTATGGAGAGAAAGCAGAAATCTTAGTTAAAAAATTTCTAGAAAGTAACATGATTAGTTTTTTAGGAACTGATGTACATAAACAAAACACTATTTATCCAAGAATTCCGGAAATTTTAAAGAAAATAGAAGATATTATTGGAAAAGAAAAGCTATATGATCTTACAACTTTAAACCCTAAAAGAGTCTTACAAAATGAAGATATTGAAGTACCTGAGCCAAAAGAGTTTAAATATAGTTTTAAAGAAAAGATGATAATGAGGTCGAAAAAATAAATATTATAAAATATAAATTTCTTGTTGTATGAGTAACATACTAACGAGATTTTTTTTTAAAACCCTTGAATATTTATATGATAATGTGATAAAATGAAGGCGAAATTTAAACTTAGGAGGAATAAATATGCCAATATTATTAACAGGTGGAGCTGGCTACATTGGAAGCCATACTGCTGTAGAATTATTAAACAAAGGAAAAGAATTAGTTATTATAGATGATTTTTCAAATAGTAATTCAAAAGCATTAGATGCAATTAGAAAAATTACAGGAAAAGATTTTAAATTTTATGAAATGGATTACAAAGATAGAGAAAAACTAGAAAAGGTATTTGAAGAAAATGAAATAGAAGCTGTAATTAATTTTGCTGGATTTAAGGCAGTAGGAGAATCTGTAAAAAAACCAATTGAATACTATATAAATAATGTTTCTGGAGCTTTAGTTTTACTAGAGACAATGAAAAAATACAATTGTAAAAAATTTATATTTAGCTCATCAGCAACTGTTTATGGTGAGCCAGAGAGAATTCCACTAACAGAGAATTGTAGAGTTGGAGGAACAACAAATCCTTATGGGACAACCAAACTATTTATAGAGCAAATTTTAAAAGATATATATAATTCAGATGATTCATGGGATATATGTATTTTAAGGTATTTTAATCCAGTAGGAAGTCATGAAAGCGGATTAATAGGAGAAGAACCTCAAGGTATACCAAATAACTTAATGCCTTATATTGTAAGAGTAGCTTCTGGCCAGCTTGAACAATTATCTGTATTTGGAAACGATTATGATACACATGATGGAACAGGAGTAAGAGATTATATCCATGTTGTTGATTTGGCAAAAGGACATGTTAAAGCATTAGAAAAAATTGACAAAGAAGGACAAGGATTATATATTTATAATTTAGGAACTGGAACTGGATATAGCGTTTTAGATATGGTAAATGCTTTTGAAAAATCAACTGGAAGAAAAGTTAATTACAAAATAACAGCTAGAAGAGCTGGTGATATTGCTGTATGTTATGCAGACCCAAAAAAGGCAAAAGAAGAACTTGGATGGGTTGCTGAAAAGAATCTAGAAGATATGTGTAAAGATTCTTGGAATTATATTGAGAAGAATCAATAGGAAATTTAGAGGTGAATACAATGAATAAAATAAATACTAAATATTTAATAATTGGTGCTGGAATTTCTGGTTTAATGTTTGCAAATTGCAAAAAAGATGACTACTTAATTGTTGAAAAAGAAAGTGAAATTGGAGGATATTGCAGAACTATAT
Organism: uncultured Clostridium sp.; assembly: GCA_964437015.1. Lineage (GTDB taxonomy): Bacteria > Bacillota > Clostridia > TANB77 > CAG-508 > CAG-269. The sequence goes on from CAYTEX010000017.1 coordinate 5,209, forward strand.
ATCAAGATGGATTTATATGGGATTACGCAGGCCATTTTTTTCACTTCAAGACTGACGAAATGAAAAAGTTTTTTATGGACAATATGAAAGATGAAAAATTAATAAATCAAGTAAAAAACACCAAGATATATTATAAAGGAAATTTAATTGATTATCCATTTCAAACAAATATCCATCAACTAGAAAAGCAAGAATTTATAGACTGTTTATATGATTTATATAATAAAAGTGAGAAAGAGAATTATGATAGCTTTTTAGATATGCTATATGGTAAATTTGGTAAATCAATTGTTGAGAAATTCTTAAAACCATATAATGAAAAGTTATATGCTTGTGATTTAAATTTATTAGATAAAGAAGCAATGGGAAGATTTTTTCCATATGCAAATATTAACCAAATAATTAACAATATGAAAGAAGCAAATAACTCATCATATAACAATACTTTTATGTATCCTGAAAATGGAGCTATGAGTTTTTTGAATAAATTATATAACAATTTAGACAAAACAAGAGTTAAATTAAATACAAGTATTGTATCTATTAATTATGAAAAGAAGATTGCAATTACATCAAATGATGAAGAAATACAATATGAATATTTAATAAATACTATTCCATTAAATCTTTTTCTAAAACTTACAGAAAGCAATGAAGATAAGGCTTTGAATAATAGTCTTTCTTACAACAAAGTTTTAGTATTTAATCTAGGATTTGAGAAAAAGTCAGATTTTGATGAACATTGGATTTATTTCCCTGATAAAGAAATAAATTTCTATAGAGTCGGATTTTATGACAATATTCTAAATTCAGATAGATTAAGTATGTATATTGAAATAGGATATAATAAGGATGACGATAATATTGATATTGAGGATCAATTAAGAAAAACGATTGAGAATCTAAAAAAAGTTGGAATAGTAAAAGATAATAAATTAGTTTCCTATTCAACAATATTAATGGATCCTGCTTATGTTCATATTCAAACAAAAACAAATGAACAAGTAGAGAGTTGGAGAGAAGAAAGAAAAAATGATAATGTTTATAGCATTGGAAGATATGGAGGATGGACATATTGTTCAATGGAAGATGCTATGATTGCTGCAAAAGAATTAGCAGAAAAAATATAACAATTATATAGAAAGGTATAAAAATGAAAATAAAAACTTGGAAAGCAAAAACAAAAGATGTAAAGATAGAAAAGAAAAAACACGCATATATAATAACTAATAATTCACAGGTAGAAGCAAAATTATATGCTCTTAATATTATAAAATGCAAAAAGCAACATGTTAATGTTTCTTTCAAAGCAAAAATAATAAATGGTGCTGGAGCAATACTAAAATTAGTAAACAGAAATAGAGTATGTAGAATGGATATAATTCTAAATTCGGAATCCTCTAGCACAGAATCAATGAAAGGATTCTTGCTACCAGTTTTGGTTGTAAAACCTAATACAACTATTGAAATTGAAAGTGTTGAAATTACTTTAAGCCAAAAACCCTTATATACATATGATAAATATATGGGAAAGAAGAATATTTTGTTAATAACTCCAAGTTATCCTAGTCCAGATAATTTATACGCATGTGGATTTGTTCATTCAAGGGTAAAAGAATATATTAAACAAGGTTTGGATGTTGAAGTTGCGTGTGTGTATGAATATAATAGTATGTCAAATTATGAGATAGAGGGTGTTAGAGTTTATAGAACTAATTATGAACAATTAAGATCCATATTAATGTGTAGAAAATATGATGCTATTTTAGTGCATTTCTTTGATGAATGTTATGGATATTATCTTGATACAAGCTATTTGAAAGATACACCAATATTTCTATGGAATCATGGAGCAGATATTTTATATTGGAATTATAAAGAGTTTTATACACCATACTTTACAGATGAATATATTCTTCCAAATAATTTGAAAAAAAATTATAAGAAAAGAGATGAATATGTAAGTAGTTTTGCAAGTAAAGAAAATGTTTACTGGATATTTGTTTCAGAAAGTGAAAAAACAGAAGCAGAAAGAGTTAATAGTTTAAAATTTAAAAACTCTGTTGTAATACCTAATATTATAAATCAGGATATTTTTTCATATACCAAAAAAGATGAAAATCTTAGAAAAAATATTTTTATGGCTAGAAGATTTGACAATACTAAGAAGTATGCTATTGATATAGCTGTTCTTACTATATTAGAATTATCTAGAAGACCATTTTTTAATGATTTAAATTTTTATTTATGTGGAGAGGGAGATTTTCATTCACAATTGGTAGAGCCAGTTGAAAAATTTTCTAATGTACATATAGTTAAGAATTTTCTGTCACATGAACAAATTAAGCAATATCATGATAAATGTGGAATTGCTTTATTTCCTACAAGAAATGATACACAAGGAGTTTCTGCATTAGAAGCGGCTTCGTCTGGATTGGCTGTTGTAACATCGGATCTAGAGGTTATTCATGAGTATTTTGATACAAGTTTAAATACTATTTGTCCTGTAGAAGATATAAAAGCCTATGCAGATGTAATTGAAAGATTATATTATAATCCGGATGAATTTGAAAAAATATCAAAACAAATGCATAAGTATACTGCAGAAAAATGTGGAAAAGAAAATACTATAAATAAGGAAATTGAATATATAAAAGAAAATATTATTTATGTAGATGATATGATAAGACCAGTAACCAAAGTTGCGGAAAATCCAATTGTTACAATAGCAATACCATCATATAATGCTGAAAGATTTTTAAATAAGTGTATACCATCTTTATTAAAGAGCGAATATGCATATTTAACCGAAATTTTAATTATTAATGATGGATCTAAGGATTCAACATCGGCAATAGGAAAAATGTATGAAAAGCTAACCACTGTTAATGGAAGATCAATCGTAAAAATAATTGACAAAGAAAATGGTGGACATGGATCAGGAATTAATAAGGGAATTGAACTTGCAAGAGGAAAATACTTTAAAGTAATTGATGCAGACGATTGGGTTGATGAGGAACAATATAATGAGTTATTAAAAAGATTAATTAATGAAGATGCAGACCTTATTTTAACGGACTATTGTGAGGCAAGAAGTTTCGAAGACAAATTACATAAAGTAGAATATTATAAAAACTTAACCCCTGGTACAGTTTATCATTTAGATGATATTTGTACAGGCTCATATGGCTTTCCAGAATGGGGACCAACGCTTCCTACATCAACTTATAAAACAGAATGTTTAAGAAAGGCAGATTTTAAATTGCTTGAAAAGACATTTTATGTAGATATGACATATAATGCATATTCAATTATATATATAGATACAGTTAAGAGATATGATTTAAATGTATATAGATATTACATTGGAAATGCTGGACAATCAGTAAGTGAAGAAGGAATGAAAAGAAATTACAAACATCACGAAAATGTTATAATAGAATTAATGAAAATAGTAACAAGTGATGACAGATTGTCAGATCCAAAAAGAGAATATGTATTAAGAAAACTATTATTACCAATGGTATATGTTCAATATTATATTAATTTGGATCTATTCCATTCTAGAAAAAAATTTATGATTTTCGAAAAAAGAATAAAAGATTATCCACAATTATTAGTGCACCATGAATTTAATATTAGAAATACTAGATTTCATAGATATACAAGAGGTATATTTGTTGGAATAAATCCACTAATTAGAAGAGGTGCTAATAGAGTTAGATGGGGAATATCTAAAATTAAGAACATAATTGTAAGTGGATTAAGAAAATTAAGAAGAAAATAATTAAGATAGAGAAATCTATACATTAAAAAGCATTTTTATAATAAAAAAATAAAGGAAGATGTAATTTGAAAATATATGAAAAAATAAAAAAGTTTTTCAGAAGAATATTTATAGATTATTATGAAATTAATAGAATATGTGAGAATAATATAAAAGCTCTGGAGGAAAAAATTTCAAATAATAATACGACTTTAAGAAACGAAATAATGCATGAGAATGAAAAAAGAAAAGAAGAACTACAATCATTAAATAACTCATTTGAAAATGATAAGCAAATTATTCAAAATCAAATTAATAATGTTGTGGAAGAATTAAAAAAGGGCTTTTCGTATACTAATGTTGAATTATTGAATATTAAATATGATCAAGCGTTAAAGAATATTCTAATAATAGGTTTTTTTGGAGCACCTAATTTAGGTGATGAATTAATGTTAGAAACTTTACTAGATTATTTTTCTGATATTCCCAATAAAAAAGTCACTGTTTTACTTGCAGATAACCCTGAATATAGTATAGATAAATATAAAGATATTAGATTTATTCATTATCCTAAATCATTATATGATTTTAATATAATGGCTGAACAATTTGATTACATTATTTTGGGAGGAGGAGCAATTATAGATGATAGACATTATAATGAAGAAAAATCATACCAATATGATTTAGGAACAATGCTTATTAAATTATCTATAAGAGCAATTGCATTCAATAAAAAGGTTGTTTGTATAGCTTTGAGTGCAAGTGAGAATATTGAAAATAGAGAGTATTTAGAAAAATTAGGTTACGTCATTCAACACTCACATTACTTTTCTGTAAGAGATGAATTTACTAAAAAATATCTTACGAAAAAACTTGGAGATGAATATGGAAAAAAAATAAACAAAATTCACGATATAGTATTTTCAAACAAAGAACTTTTAAATAACATGTTGGAAAAAAGAAATAAAATGGATAGATTAAATATTGGAATTGTAGCTATTTCCAATGATGACAACTACGAAAAAATGCAAACTATTATAAATTCTGTTAATAGATTTAACAAGAATGTACAAATAAATCTCATACCATTTTATGATTATAAACATATTGACATTAATTTTTATAATAAAATAATCAACAATAATAAAGATATTAATATAAATGTAGAAAAATATCCGGAAGATATGAATCAAACAGTAGACTTATATAAGAAAAATGATATAATAATTGGTATGAGATACCATTCTATATTAATAGCACATGCTTTAAAAATACCATGTGTTTCAATATGTTATGATATACATGAACACTATCCATATAAAATTAAGTATTTGAATCAAATATTCAACAAGAATGATGCATTAAGCTATATTAATTTAGATGAGAATGAAATTTATAATGAATTAAATAATATTTTAAGAGATTATGATAACAAAAAAGATTTAAAAATATCAAAGCAAATATTAACTGAAGCTGAAGTGCAAATAAAAGAAATAATTGATATTGTTTTTAATGATAAAAACCAGTAAGACTTAGGGAGGAATAAATAAAATGAAAAAAAATGTAGCCATAGAAGTAAAAGACTTGTATAAGAATTTTACAGTTTATTACGATAAGGCAAATACAATTAAAGAAAGACTAATAAGATTTGGAAAAGGAAAAAAAGAAGAAAGGGAGATTCTAAAAGGAATTAATTTAGAAATAAAAAAAGGAGATGTAGTAGGATTAATTGGAATAAATGGTAGTGGAAAATCAACTCTATTAAAATTAATGACTAAAATAATTTACCCAACAAAAGGAACAGTAGAAACACAAGGAAAACTAACGTCATTATTGGAATTGGGCGCAGGATTTCATCCAGATTTTTCAGGAAGAGAAAATATATATTTTAATGCTTCTATTTTTGGATTAACCAAAAAAGAAATTGATAAAAGATTAGATAAAATAATAGAGTTTTCTGAATTACAAAATTTTATAGATAATCCAGTTAGAACATATTCATCAGGAATGTACATGAGACTTGCATTTTCAGTTGCAATAAATGTTGATGCTGAAATTCTTTTAATAGATGAAATTTTATCAGTTGGAGATCAACATTTCCAAGAAAAATGTTTCAAGAAAATAGAAGAGCTAAAAGCAGAAGGAAAAACAATTGTATTTGTAACACATGGAATGGGTGCAGTAAAAAGATTTTGTACAAGAGCTGTATGGCTTCATCAAGGCAAAATAAAAATGGATGGAAAAACAAATGAAGTTATAGATGAATATTTAAAAGTTACTGCATAAAAGCAAACATAGATGAAGGAGAATAATATAAAAATGAACATTTTTAAGAAAATATATGATTACAGAGAGTTATTAAAAAACAATGTAAAAAAGGAAATAAGAGGAAGATATAAAAATTCAATTTTAGGAGTAATATGGACGTTTTTGAATCCTTTGTTGCAACTTGCTGTGTATGCATTTATTTTTCCTTTGATACTTAAAAATACTTTGGATTATTATGTAATATTTGTATGTGTTGGATTAATACCTTGGACATTTTTTACAGCTTCAATTTCACAATCGGCATATACCATTATAGCGAATGGAAATATTGTAAAAAAAGTGTATTTCCCTAGAGAAATACTTCCAATTTCCATTGTAACAAGCGCAATGGTAAATTTTTTGATATCTACGATAATTATAGTTGCATTTTGTTTATTATATGGATTAGGATTAACAAAATATGTTATTTTCTTTCCAATAATTTTAGTGATACAATACATATTACAATTAGGAATAGCATTTGTATTATCTGCATGTACAGTTTACTTTAGAGATTTAGAACATTTCATACAAATAATTTTACAAGTTATGTTTTATGCTACACCTATTGTTTTTAGTAGAGAATCAATACCCGAAGCATTTAGACCTATTATTAATTTAAATCCAATGGCACATATAATAAATGGTTATAGAGATATTTTTTATTATCAACAATTACCAGATTTTAAAAGTTTAGGAAT
>CAYTEX010000018.1:0-2244 GCA_964437015.1 uncultured Clostridium sp.
ATTTTGAAACATTTTTATCACCTCTTCTTTTTTTAATAACATTGTACTACTTGTCCTTAGCTTTTTTTGTCTTTTTTAGTATGCTACTTAAAAAAAGTTTTCTACATATATTGCCATTTTTGTATCACTTTTTTTTATTTCTTTTGTTTTACGAGCTTTATTCTATTATATTTTGTCGAAAAATTCAATATTTTTTGGCAAAAAATTACTATTTTATTTTAAATTTACTTCCTTCATATTTTTCAAAAAAACTTTTTATACTTCCATTTACTAATCTGCTAAATGAAATCCCTGTTTTTTCCCTAATTGCAATCAATTCTTCATAATTCTCTTTTCTAAATAATATTGATCTATAAATAGATTCTGTTTTATATGGCTTTTTATAATATTTGATTTTGTTTTTATGTTCTAGTTGGGTTTCTACACATACATTTACTAATTTACTTACAGATGTATCATATACTAAATCACACAAATATTGTAATTTTTCATACAAATCCTCGTCAATATGTAAACTTCTAGTTACAATTTTATCCTTTTTATATAGTTTTTCAATTGGTTCCATAATGTACCTCCTATTATACAATTATATGTTTTAGATTATATAAAATAATCGTGTCGATTTATACTACGTCCTATAGTACGAATATGTATAATATTTGGTTCATTATTTATGGTGTATTATTAAAAATAAAAGATGTAGGCTTATTCCCACATCTATTTTATAAACATTCTTTTTATTATCGGTATTAAGTAATGACTTCCACCATTTTCATTTCCTTTTTCTACCATACCTACAATTAAATATGGCATTTCATAATCTGTAGTAAAACAGTCAAACCATCCTATAGTATCTGCCTTTTCATTTTTTGAAGCCTTTAGCTCTGCTGTTCCTGTTTTTCCTGCAATTGTTATTCCGTTAATTTTCATATCTTTAGCAGTTCCCTTTTCTACTACCTGTATTAAATCTTCTTTAATTGTGTTTGCCGCTTCTTCTGAAAAAGCTCCTTCAACAAGATATTCTGCATTTTTTTCTTCTTTGTACTCCAAATAAGGTTTTATCATATTTCCAGAATTTGCAAAAGCAGAATATATTGAAGCCATATGTACAGGATTCACAAGAATTTCTCCTTGCCCATATCCACTATTTGCAAGCAATCCCTCAGAAGATATTGTATCTGAATTTGCGAATTTTGATTTTGATAAATTCATTTCAAAATCAATATTTTCTCCAAACTTTATCTTCTTCAAACCATCTATAAAATTTGTTTTTCCTATTTGAAGTGTAGCTTGAGCAAAATAAATGTTATCAGAATATGTCAATGCATTTTTTAAATTTTTAGGTCCATTATATGCTGTTAATGTAGTTATATTAAAGTCTCCCCAAGAAGAATTTTTTTGCCAACTTAAACCAGAATAATTGAATGTATCTTCTGTTGACAATGATCCTGTTGTCAATCCTATAGCTCCTGTTAATGGTTTAAATGTTGACCCTGGACAATAGCTTTGTAAAAATCTTGCCAACATTGGCGTATTTTCATTTTCTGATATTTCTTTCCATTCTTCTGCTGTTACTCCTAATGTCATTTTATTAACATCATAAGATGGTGTGCTTACCAATGCAAGTATTTCTCCTGTCTCATAATTCATCACAACAAACGCACCTTCATCATTTTTAAGTTCTTTATATAAATTATTTTGAATAAGAGAATCTATTGTTAATTTAACATTTTCTCCATCTTGTTTTGCTTGTTCAAGTATGGTTTCTTTTTTATTTCCCTGATCATCAACTATATATATTTGAAGACCATCTTTACCTTTTAATTTTTCCTCATATATTTTTTCTAATCCCGCTTTTCCAATTACACTACTACTTGAATATCCAGGATTTTTTTCTAGGTCTTCTTTAGTAACTTGTCCCACATATCCTGTAATATGACTTGCCGCTTCTGATAAAGGATATACTCTTGCATCTATTGACGTAATTTTAACTCCAGGTATAGTAAGTAATTTATCTTTTAACTCAGTATCATCTATGGGTACTGATTTTATAGGTACAAAGCTATCATCTTTAACCCAAGAGGCACTTAATTTGCTGTTTATACTATCAGCAGTTGTTTTTAAAATTTCAGCCATTTTAACTATATCTTCTTCTTTGTTTGTGCTAAGTTTACCAGGTACTATGCCTACAGAAGATGCCTTACCGTTTGTTGCAAGACTTGCTCCATTTCTGTCTATTATACT
>CAYTEX010000018.1:2255-11768 GCA_964437015.1 uncultured Clostridium sp.
ACAGCTTTATTACTAGAGACCTTTACTTTATCTGTATCATTTAAATTTGGAAAAATCAAATTTGATGACCAATTTATTTTATATATATTGTTTTGTTTAGAAAGTGTAGCTTTATTTTCAAATACTATTTCTCCCCCAGATGTATTCATTTTTGATGTATATGAAACTTTTGCTTTATTGGTCATTTCTCTTTTTATTTCTTTTATGGTAATTTGCATATTTGCCATATCTATTCCAGAATAGATATTTTTATTTCTTTTAATAAAATCATCTTCTGAAATCTTTGATTTGCTTTCTTCATCTAGCATTTCGTACATTTCAGAATATTTTTCTTCATTAATTTTTGAAACATATTCTTCTAATGTATTTGCAGGATTAATTGAAAAATAATTGAATGCAAAATATCCACATGCTCCAATCAACGCAATTATGAATATAAATAATATTGTTCTTGTCGTTTTATTATTTTGCTTATTTCTTTTTTTGTGTTTACTTTTTCGCTTCATTTTACATTCATCCCTTTCATTTTATTCAACCTTATAGCTTTCTCCGTTTGCATAATTAATCTCAATCCCTGGTTGAACATTGTAAACATATACATTAAAGCAAAACACAGCTCCATTATCATCTACCGAATATGCTTCCATTTGAACACCACTTGCAACTAAATTAGTATTTTCAAAAATTGGAGTAACTCTATATAAAACATGCTTATCTTCATTTTTATTCTGATTTTTTATATAATTTGCAACTTCGTTTTCAAAAGGTAACATTCCTTGAACATTTAAAAATCTAGTTCCAGTAATTAAATTTTTTTCATTTGCATTTTCTCCAGCTAGTTGATACCCAATTAAATGACATCTATTATATAAGTATTTACCATCTACTATATCATATTTTGCTAATTTCCATCCAGATGGTTTAACCATACCAATTTCTCCTCTTGGTTCTGTAGGCATAATTTCCTTGCAAATATTTGCAAAGGCCACACCACATCTACCCAAACTATCTAATTCAGAATAGTTTTCAAATACAGATTTCGTATAATCTTCTTCTGTAAAATTAGGTTTATTATCATTTATATACACAAAAGGTGAATCTGTAAAATTCGGAATACTTGCTAAATCGAAAGATGTAATTGTTGTAGTAGCATTTACAACATCTGTTCCCAATATTTGATGAATTTCCTCTTCGAAATTCGGATAGAAATATGTAATTAGAGCTATAATTAACGTAGCTAATATTCCTAAAATATACTTTTGTAATTTCTTTTTATCTTTCTTTTTCATATGCTTCTTCTCCTATTCTTTTGTTATTTGGATTTTATCACTAAAGAAAAAAAAAGTAAACATTTTTTTGCAAAAAACGTCAATTTGCACTAGGTATTTTTTAACTAATCCGCGTCAGCATTTCGTTTTATAAATTTTCAAAGAGCTGGAACTTGTCGCCGATCATAGAAGCATTTATTAAAATTGAAAAAATTTAAAACAAAGAAACATACAGGATTGGTTAACATAATTGAAAATGTTGAAATTTCTTGATTTATATGGTACAATATGGCTGACAAAGTATATCTTTGTTACATAAAAATCTTTCCTGATTATGGAAAGATTAGTAGGAGGTGCATGTATGCATCTCATCAAAAAGTGGGATAGTGGATTTCCCGCGCTTGGGTAGCCTGTAGCACGAGAAGTATCTCATAGAAGATACACCCAAGTAAAAAGGCTAAAAAAGTGGTTCGAATCCACCTGACCTCCCCTTGCATTTTGAGAGTAATGAATTAGAGTTTATACCATGAGTAATGACGAATGAAAATGGTATGTGAGTGTAGCTGGCTTGGGGAGGTCAGCGCTATAATTAATATTGATTAATCAAAAATGCAAAGTCGTGTAATTTCAATAATTACACGACTTTGCAAAATTGTTGATAGTTTTTTAAATTCATACTTCTAATATTTGATTTCCAACCATTAGGAAAAAGAATATTTGAATAGTTTTGAGCAATGTTTTAAAACTTTTATAAAATCACCTAAAATATAATATGTTTTTAAATACCTTTGTATTTAGAATACTTCTTATATGCAAAAATTAAAATAGCAATACTCAATACCAATATTCCAGACATTAATATTCCATTCTTTCCTGTACGAGGTAATACTGTAGGCTTCTTTTCATCCTTTTCTGAATAGACAGTTTTGTCTTCTTTTTTAGTCTCATTAGAACTTGATTTTGGCTCTTTAGATGTATCTTGTTTTGGCTCTTCGTTAGTGTCTTGTTTTGGTTCTTCACTTGGCTCTTGTTTTGGCTCTTCAGTAGGTTCCTGACTTGGTTCTTGTTTTGGCTCTTGACTTGGCTCTTGTTTTGGTTCTTCAGTAGGTTCCTGACTTGGTTCTTGTTTTGGTTCTTCAGCTGGATTATTGCCTGGGTTTTCATTAGAATCATCTTTTACTGTTATCTCTATCTTTTTTGATGGAATCGTTATACTAGAGTCAGTTTGCTGAGCATCTGTATCTAATAAAATCTCTGTTGTTTGAATATTTATTTTATCTCCTGCAGAAACATTATCTTTCACCTTAAATTTAATAGTATATAAATCAGCACTTTTTATGCTTTGTGAACTATTGCAAATTACGAATATATTGGGAGATGTTTCCATATTGGTCCATTTAGCAGAATCCGCTAATCCCTCACTTACTAGCTCTAATTTTTCAGTATCATAAGAATATGTAGTACTTACTCCATTTATTCCATCTTCACTATTTGCTGATAAGGTTACGGTAAATTCTTCTCCTTTATTTACTTCGTCAGTATTAGATTTAAATTCTACCGTTCCTGTAGCTGCTGAAACAGCAGGTGATAACATTAATATTATCATGATTGCCATAATATTTATAATAAAAATTTTAATTCTCATTTTTCCCTCCTAATATATTTTATAGCGAGTCTATTTTTCCTAGCCTATATTTATTAATTTGTAAAATATCCCTTATATCAACCTTTTTATCCTTATTAACATCTCCTGCAGTTAAATATTCGTCCTTTAAATTAGATTTACCTAATCTATGTTTATTTATTGATAGAATATCTCTTATATCTGAGTTTCCATCTCCATTTACGTCTCCTTTTACAACTAATTTATAATCACCTAATGAAGTACTTATTATACATCCTGTGCTAATAGTATTAGTATCTGATAATACATTTCCATTTTTATCTTTTATGATATATTCTGATGTAGTTGTAATTTTAGATTTAAAAATACTCAATTTTGTTGAAGGTTTGATATCTGTAATTTTTTTATTATCATTATCTATTATATAATAATCTGATTCTATCTTTTCTGGAATCACTGGGGTATCCGGAACATCTGGAGTGTCAGGAATTTCAGGTTCTTCTTTATCTTCAATAGTAAAAGTAATTCTTGTTTCATTATTTACTGTGTCTTTTGCTATTAAATTATATACTCCTACCTCACTTATCTCTGTTCCTGATATATAGTCTACTTCTTGATTGCCATCTTTAATTATTTTTATACTTGACAACTGATGATTGTCTGTAACATTAGCTGTAACAGCTGTTTGATACACTTGATTGTTAACTATTCCTAAAATTTTAGGACTTTCCTTATCAATCCAAGTTACCTGAGCTTTTGTTGAACCATTAACACCATATTCATCCATGTACTCAAATACAAACTCTCCATTCTCATTAAATACATGCTTATTATTTTCGTTATTTGAAGTTATCTGTACTTTATCCCTATTTATAAAGCTTATTGTTGCTGTAACATCTTGATTTGTCCAATCCGAAGGTTCATATGATATATTTGTCTGAATAGGTGGTACAACAGATAATACACTATCATTTCCTTTTCCACCATTAATCTTTATAGTTGCAACATTTTTACCTAATTCTTTTAAGTTTATACATAGTTTATTGTCTTGTAATGTGCAATTATTCAATTGAAAATCATTAGCTGTATAAAAATAACTTTTTGAATTCTTTGCAGCTGAGAAAATTTGAGGTAAATCTAGTAAAACTGTTTCTTCATCATTTTGCTCTAATACAACAGCTATTTTCTGATTATTTGCTATTAGTGTTCCATTTTTAGAAAATCTGTCATCTATACTACTAACATCTTTAATCATATTTTTTGAAATATCCAAAGTAGATGCACTTGAAATAATTGATTTAATACTTGAAATGTCTGTTATTCTATTTCCAGCAATTTTTAGTGAGTTAGAAATTCTAATATTTTTTATTTTTTCCAAATCATCATCATCTAATAAATTATTGCTTAAATCAAGTTCAATGATATTCGAAAGCTTACTTAATTCTGAAATATCACTTATTTTATTATCAGATAGCAATATATATTTTAAGTTACCTGAATTTGGTAATTTAGGAATCTTTGTAATTATATTCGAATATGCAGTTATTCTTTGAAGATAAGTTAAATCACCTAAATCTGGTATTTCTGTTAAGCTATTACCAGTTATAGAAATTTTTCTTAACGAGTTTATTTTTTCTATTCCATCTATATTTTTTAATGAGTTTGCAGATATATCTAGCTCCAATAATGTTAATTCTTCTTCTTTTTCTTTTTTATTATTAGTTAATTTATTTATTGAATCTATTTTTGTCATTCCTATATTATTTAATAAAAGAGTTTTTATATTGTCAAATTTTTCAATTGCAGTAATATTATCTCCAATTGAAGTTTCAGATGCATTTAATACTTCCATTCTTGAGATGTATCTTAGTGGATCTATTGTTTTAATACCTTTATTTTTTGATATATTTAGGTTTGTTAAATTGTCAAAATTTTCTAGACCTGTAATATCTGATATATTTCCATTTTCTGATAAGTTTAATTCCGTAACTCTTGATATCACTTCATGGTTTACATTAAGAACATTTCCTCCTCTAACCAAATACCTATCTTCTTCGTCTTTTAAAAGATTGTATAATTCTTGATAAATCGCTTCATTTAGATTATTGTCTTTAAAAATAATTGAGTCAATACCAGCATAAGTGTCGTCTGTTATAAGATAATTTATAACTGTACCATCTGCTATACCTCCAGAAAGTGAAATACTTATTATATCCTCTGAAGTTTTATTTTTATCTATTATTACATTAAACAATCCTGGACTTTGATAGTTTGAATCTGTATTTAATTCACATCCGTTTGTTGTATAAACTGCATTTTGATCATACAGCTTACTACTTGGATTCTTTGCATTTTGAAGAATTGAACATAATAAAATATATTGATCAGTGTTTGTTTCTTTTTTATAAACCGGGAAATTTATTACTTGATCTTGTAATCTTACTGTTCCACCAACTGTTTCTATATATGATATATTATTAATATGATTCTTTGATAAGTTTAAATATGTAATATTGGATTTACCTGGTAAATCTTTGAAAATTTTTATATCATCTATTTCATTATTACTTAAATCTATTGATTTTGCTGTTAAATACTCTTTGATAACTTCATGAGAAACTCCATACTCATCTACTTCAATTTCTTTATATATTAACCCTGATAAATCTGTTATTTTATTATCCTGTAAATCAACTTCCTGTAAAGCTTTCATTCCATATATGTTATCGACAGAAGTTAAACAATTACCCTGAATGCGAAGTTTTCTTAGATTTTCCAAGCGCTGTAACTCATAAAACGAAGGAATATATACATTAGTTTCTTCATCTTTTTTTATATAGCTTATGTCTAATACCTCTAATCCAAGTAAAAGAGCTTCATCTTCGCCAATCCAATCTCCATATTCGTTTTTATGGTGATGTTCATTGTAATATGTCTGAATTATCGGATTTAAGCTTTCAACATCTATTCCACTAATATATAATTCCTTTAGTTTTCTTAAATTATATATTCCTATTTTCTGTTCTTCATCAAGTTCTAATGTATTTATTCCAGTATTTGATAAATTCAAACTTTGCAATTCTGTAAGCGGTAAGATGTGCTGAATAGTTCTTATACTTTGATTACCTGAAACATTTAACTTTTTTAACTTTTTTAATTTTGATAATGCGTTTAGACTATTAAAACTTCCATTTGCAATTTCTAGTTCTTGCAAGTTAGTTAAATTTGAAATAAAATCAATGTTTGTTAATCCTGTGCTTGATAAATTCAAATTTGTAATGGTCGTTTTGCTTGAAAGAACAGAAACTACATTATTTCCTAAATTATTGTTATCATTTAATTTTAGTTCAGAAATACTATTTATATTTGTAAGAGGCGAAATATCTGTTATTCTGTTTTTACCTAAATTAATTTTTGTTAAATATGATAAGTTCTCTATTCCAGTGATATTTGAAATCTGTTTATCTTCCAAATTAATTTCTTCTATTTGGGATAAACTTTCAGTCGGAATACTTATTGTTAATGTGTTTTTATTAACATCTCCCGGGAGTAGTATATAGCTTGAAAGAGCATCTTTTAGCGCATTAAACATTTTTTCATCCTGGCAAACTATTGGTGTCTTTTCAACTGTAACCGCATATATTACTTTTGATGCAATAAAAATCATCATAATAATCATTAAAACTAATGCTATTTTTTTCAGATTTCTTCTTTTTTTCATTTTTTACCTCCATTAACCCACTTATCTCAATTAATTTTATCATATATATTTTTTTTATACAATATTCAAAACATTAATTTTTTAATTTAAAAGCCTCCAAAAAACTTTATATCCCAGTAATTTCAACACTTTCAATATTAAAAAACTTTATATTACATTTGTGTTACAATTATATTTCAATTTTTAAATTGGGACCAGGTACTTTTTTTAACTAATCCGCGTCAGCATTTCGTTTTATAAATTTTCGAAGAGCCGGAACTTGTCGCCGGTCGTAGAAAATTTATAAAATGATATGCGGTTAAACAGGATTAGTTAAAAAAGTACCCGGTCCCAATTTAACAATATCTAAATTTTAACATATTATATTTTAGGTGATTTTATGAAAGTTTTAAAACTTGGATCAAGACGGTCCTTTAGTTGAATATTTACAAACTCTTTTGTTTTCTCTTGGCTTTTATGAAGGGGATATTGATGGGATTTTTGGAAATACTACAAGACGTGCTGTAGTTAACTTTCAAACTGCTTTTGGATTAAATTCTGATGGAATAGTTGGAAGAAATACATGGAATGCACTGATGCCATACATAAATGGTGGTTTAGGTTTTATTGTACCTACTAATGTTAATTATAGTTATTCTATTTTACAAATTAACATTAATTCCTTAAAAACACTATATCCATTTTTAGAAATTTTTTCTAGCGGTAAAAGCGTTTTAGGAAACGATATTCCAATTATAAAAATTGGACGTGGTGATAAAGAAGTATTTTATTCAGCTGCAATTCACGCAAATGAATGGATAACATCTCCTCTTCTTATGAAATTTTTAGCAGATTATTGTTACACTTACGTAAATAATTTAACAATCTATGGCTATTCTGCACGTGAGCTTTATGAAAATACAACTATTTATATTATGCCAATGATTAATCCAGATGGCGTTAATCTTGTTACAGGAGAAATAAGACCAAATTCTTCTTTATATTCTAATACAGCCTTAATTTCTCAAAACTATCCTAATATTCCTTTTCCTAATGGTTGGAAAGCAAATATTAGAGGTGTGGATTTAAATTTACAATTTCCTGCTGGTTGGAATGAAGCTAGAAGAATCAAATTTTCTCTAGGATTTACATCTCCTGCTCCTCGTGATTTCGTTGGTCTTCGGGCCTCTTACAGAACCCGAGTCACTTGCTGTTTATAATTTTACCTTAGAACATGATTTTAGATTAATATTAACATATCATACTCAAGGTAAAGTTATTTTCTGGCAATTTCAAGATTATGCTCCTGATGAGGCTCTTTCTATTGGCTCTCAGTTTGCAAACGTAAGTGGCTATAGTCTAGAGAAAACTCCATATAATTCTAGCTTTGCCGGCTATAAAGATTGGTTTATTCAAAATTATATTAGACCTGGTTATACAATTGAAGTTGGTCGTGGAACCAATCCTCTTCCTACATCTCAGTTTAATGAAATATATAGAGATAATCTTGGTATTTTAGTTTTAGGTGCAATTTTGTAATTTTTTATAAAAGTGGCGTTCTTTTATAAAAAAACCTTCTTTTTTACTTTTAGCTATTCTCTAAAAAATTACCACCATAAATTAATAGGTGGTAATTTTTTTATAACATATCATTTTATATTTTTGTTTCTAATATAATTTTCATCAAATTGTTTATCTATATCCTGTTTTTTTAATTATTTTATTACTTATTTCCTTTACACTGTCTGGAACAACATAATCTTCATCTCCATATATTTCTCTGTGTAATTGTAAAACATTACTTTCCAAAGTAATTGGTGGACCATAAAAATCCCCGTTTTCCCAACCTTTAGTATTATATGGCCATCCAAATTCTTTAGTTATTTTTAGCCTTGTGAATCCTAAAAGATCCTTTTTGGGAATATTTGTCATAACCTCAGGAAGTAAAATATCTGCTAAATCACTCATTTCTTTTAAACTTAGCTTCTTAATTTTATCACATGCAGTTGTTAATACTTCTCTCATTCTTTCTGTTCTTTTATAGTCCCAACCTTCTGTATATCTTATTCTACAATATGCAACAGCTTGAACTCCATTTAAATGTAAGAAACCAGGCTCTTTAATTTGAATATTTTCTTCTGGTTTTTGAGCAACTCCAGCTGTATCTTTTATATAATTATTTATGTATTTTAATTCATCTGCATCAACATCTATGTCTACTCCACCAATTGCATCTATTATATCAGACAATGAACTAAAATTAACTTGTGCATATTCAGTTATATTTAAATCTAAATTTTTATTAATAGTTTTTATAGAATTTTCAATACCATTATAATATGCTTGATTTATTTTATTTAAGAATGTTTTTCCATCTAGCTCCATTTCAACATAAGTATCTCTATAAATAGAAAATAGTGTAACTTCTTTTGTTTCATTATTAATTACAGCTACCATAATACAGTCTGTTCTATAATCTGTAGCATAGTCATCATATCTAGAATCATTTCCAAATAAAGCTATTGTTCTATATCCCTTACTTGGTCCTTCATCTACTTCAATTTCTTCTTTCTTCTCTTTTTCTTCTGTAATAACATTTTCTTCATTACTTATATTATTAACAACTTCAACATTTTCTTGTTTTTCTAGCTTATTTTTATATATGTAACATCCTCCAAAAGCTAACAAACATAATATAATTACAATTACCATACAAAATAAAATTTTTTTCATTCTATCCTCCATTGTTTAATTTTACTTCATTTTATAAAATTAAATTTTTCTAATTTTTTAATTAATATATATATCCTAATTTTAAGTGTATTTCTTTTTTTAATCACTTCCTTAACCACAAATATTTATTCATTTCTATATATTCTTATTTCTTATAAAATCTCCTTCAAATTCTTCTGCCAATATAT